>NZ_JBXAXX010000008.1:0-32731 GCF_056781995.1 Dellaglioa sp. CoH-57-MRSF-18 | reverse complement strand
AAGCCTAGTAATATTGACGGAGTTTTGATTAATATCAACCCCAAACAAATTGTGTTCAATGATATCCAGCTTCGTCTTAAATAACGTTTCTTGGATTGCCTGACGCATTTCAGATCCACGACTATAGGTAAAGTATGTTTCGTCATCACGCATAACTACGACTAACTCATCATTTTCAATTTCGATATTGACATCCATCCGAATTTCTGCCGGAAGAAGGCGTAACCTAGCCCGTAACTTTACTAAGTAATTCAAGGCGGACACCAAGAAGTGACCTGAGCCAACTGCTGGGTCCACCACCTTAAAATTCCGAAGTACACTAAGGACCTTTTCTTTGTTTTCCGGAGTGACTTCAGCAATATCAGCGATTGAATTTACTTTAAATCCGTCAGCCCTAAACTTATCAATAATTGACCTGTCTATTGCCTTCCGAACCATAAACGATGTTACGAATCCGGGGGTATAGAAGGAACCATCCTTGTATCCATTAATTTTTTCGAAAATCAAACCCAACACGGACGCATTGATTAATCTTTCATTATTCACAGATTTACCATCTGTGTTAAACGCATACGAATCAAGAAACGTTAGAAGATATCTTAACGTTGGCAACTTTTTCGTACCCTTTGTCACACGGTCGAGCAAAACTGACCGGCTTCGCAGAGATAATTCTTCATCATCCGATAAATCCGAAGGCTTGATTAACAACGTAGATTCTGTAACTGATTTCTCAAAAAGCGACGAATTTAAATATGGAACATACTCATATTTCTTCGCTAAACTTCCGCGCTGATCAACAGGCTTTGCTAGTACACCAAAAAACAATTCATTTAATCGATTGAAGTTGCTGAGGTTTTCATTCGACATGAACTTATACTTGATATCATCGTTGTTGAATTTCATCAATTGACCTTCTAGTAACTTCAAGAATAAGATTCGATTCACCCACGTCGATACAATGTTGACTGTATAATCAAACTTTTGTTCTTCATCATCAAAACGATAATCAGAAGAATCAAATGCCTTGTAAACCAATTCCGTCAAAGAACCTGATTGACGATCCGATTCGGGCAATCGTTCAATTCCCTTATCATCCTTTCGATCTCTTAACCCTATTATATATAGCAATTCGTCATAGAACTTCTGATCCAATACGTTTGAGTCAGACACAAATGACCTCTTCATTAACGTTTCAGGAGCAAGCATTCTTATGAATCGTCGAGCTCTGGTTTCGTTTATTTCGCCATTCTGTTGAAATAGATTATTTACATTTAAATGAACATATTCCAATTCGTCTTTGTGTTTCTCCACAAACGGTGCTGCAATATTGGTGTAAAAATCAGATGTAGTTACGTCTAACGTTGCTTGTTCAACTTGAGATTCGAAATAATTATTCACAAAATGCTTGTTCTTCGCAAAAATCTTATTGAATAAAGCAGCGTCAAAAATAAACCAATCAACTCCATCCGTGACAATTAAATAGGTCATCCGAGTATTGCTTGCACCAAATCTTTCTCTCATAAAATAGAGAATTAGCTCATGCAAAGCTTTTCGATTTATATGCGACTCAGAAATCATGTCTGGTGATCTTAATTTTTTCGTTTCTAACAATACATAATTAACACTTTCTTTCGAGATTACTAGATCTATCCGTCCTTCAGCGTTTACCTTAAATCCTTCTTGTTGAAAACCGAGACCTCTTAAAAAATCTCGAATATATCCTTTGTTGGTTTCTTCTGTATTTTCATCATTAATTTCAGTAATCAAATCTTTCAGCAAATTAGCTATTTCCGCTTTACGATTATCTCCGAGCGGTAGCCGATAAAACATTTTATTGATGACATTTTCAGGCTTTAATGCAACTGGCATTTTTATATCCTCACTTCCAAGTATGTTACTTTTAGTATAATCATGTTATTTTGTGCTTATAGACCACAGTATGTAGGGAACTCTGCATACCCATGATTAAACCGTCTGCTTTAGTTGTCTTTTTACTATCGTATTATATTAATTTCTTCGAAAAAAACGCCACCACTTTTTAGGTTTAGGTTGTGACTCCGGGGTGCTATTTTCAGGTTCCGGTTGTTTGTCTGGCGTCACTTCTTTTTCACCATCATCATACGGTGCCATCGTTAAGGCTTTCAAGTCCTTAATTTCTGCCTTGTATTCTTCGAGCAGTTGTTTGTCCTGTAAGGCTAGCCGTTGTTGCTGATCTAGTAGATTTTGTGTCTGATTCTGAATTTCGACTAGACTTTTTATCTGTTCATCTTTGATAGATAACTGACCGTCTTTTTTAATCAGTTGTTCTTTCAGATAATTGATTTGTTCAGACTTTTCATTAAGCAACTTGTTTTTTTCAGTATCTAATCCACTATCTAATTCGCGTCCGTTTTGGATACCTAAACTATCTAATTCAGACACTTTAGAGTAACCCATGTTTGATTTTATCTTTGATATTGCAGATTTACCAAGGTATATAGTGCCATCCAATCTTTGTATCGAATCAGTATCTAATTTAGACACCTGGTAGTGTATTTTCTTTTTTGAGACTCCCAGCTCCTCAGCAAGTTCTCGAATTGTTTTTAAATTTTCACTCATGATCTATATCCTGCCTTTTAACGATTGGTAGATACTGTTCAATCGATTTTTTAAGATACTTAGCAATATTCTTTTTAGAATAGTCATCTTGTTTATCTCGGATATATGCTAAGTGCTCTTTGACACCGTTTACTCCTCGTAAATTTTTTAATTCGTCATATAGGGGATAAACATTTTTTTGTAAGCCTGCTAAGATTTTTTTATCCATGAGATCCAAATATGATAATAAAAAGTGTTCCATAAGTAGCTTTGTATATGGACTGTCCATTGCCTGCAAAACTAATTCATTTTCACTTTCTTCTTGCCTTATCTTTCCATCAATATAATCTCGATCACCTAATTTATAACTACTATCATCTGCGACTTGTTTTTTTGTAATATGAAAGACAATGCTATCAATACTACGTCCTTTTTTTACTTTTTCATACGTGACATTAAAAGAAGTGTATGAGTTAATTTCATCAAGTCCTGCTTTTAACACTCTTTTTTCAAAATTATCAATTCTTTGATAGTCTTTTACAGTATCCGTCATTTCTCGTAAATCTCGCATACCAATAGTTGGATTGCGATAATTTTCAACTTGTTCTTCTCGCCGTCCACCCTTAACACTGTAATGCTCATACTGATTGTAGTTCATTGATAGCCAACGATATAAAATAACAGCATACTTACTATTTAATTCTGAAATATCTGACAAAGCATGTTGCGTAAAATTAGTTTTGAGATTAATTAAGTAAGGCATGATTTCAGGACTAAATCGGATTAATACCTCATCATGATAGTCCGTCCATTCTACATACGGGATTGGCACAATACTAACAAACTTAAAACCTTTATCTTGTTCTTTTTTAATCTGAAAAAATGCTTGTTTTTGCATCTTTTCAATCACTTCTTTAAAGCGACTATGCTTGTCATTATCATCTACCTTAAAAAAGGCAAATAATTCTTTCTTTGATAGATACACGGTCTGATCTTGAGGGGGATTGTCTGTATCAATTAAAGAAACAGCTAATTCAAACATTTTCAGTGGGGTTTTATCCATTTTGGCAATCGATGTAATGAGGCTATTATGTTCAACTACTTTTCGTTTTGATAAGTCATTCAAGGTCTGTACCTGCCTTGTTTTGGATTCTGGTATAATAGACATATAGATACGCTCCTTTGCGTGTTTGGATTAAGCATGAAGAAAGTCTGTCCAAAGATAATTTCTTCATGCTTTTATTATGCATTTTTATTACTACAAAATCAAAATAAAAGTAGGGGTATACACAGTTTTTTGTAGGGGTATACACAGTTTTTTGTAGGGGTATACACAGTTTTTTGTAGGGGTATAACTCTGAAAATCCTTGATAAAACACACTTTCTAACCGCGCAAAAGAACAAAAGATTAAAATATAAAAGATAAACTTATAATAGGCTCCGCCTTTTTATTGATTCAATAAAATAAAAAACAAAAAGAACACCGTTGTACATAAATTTTGTACGTGGTGTTCTTTTTGTGTTGAATCATTTCAAATGCCGGCTACCTAGTTATCTAACATAGATTGCCACTTATTAAGCCAATAGTGCCATTTTAAAGTGGTTAATGATTATTTATACGTTGCGTGGTTAAAAACGCTTAGAACGGCAAATAAACCGTTTAAACGTTAAAGACTTGGTCCTTTAAAAATATCACGCGTTAATTCAATGATTCGATTAATTAATGCTTTAACTTGTTCGATACCGCGATCTAATCTAGTTGGCGCTATTTTGGTGTCTGGATCTTCTCTAGCTGTCGTCAAGGTTTTTAACCATGACTGAGCCGCTTTCTTATTTTTAGTGATTTCTTCATGATCCAGCTTATAAAGAACATACCGAGCCTCCACATCAGTATGCGATAGTTTGTCGACACCATAATCATTTTTAAGCATATCGCGCATAGCATAATCCAGCTGTTGCTGTTCTCTGTGCCGCTTCTGAAGCGCTTGATGCGTTTCTTTTAGGTTTTGATAGTCTGCTTGGACGTCTGCTAATTGCGCTTTGACTTGTCTTAACGTTTGTTTGAGTTCTTGCGTTTCATGCTTGCTTTGTAGGGTGGCTTTCTTCATCGTGGCTAACACGCTTTTAAAGCGATCTAAGTCATCTGGTTTAAGCACCGTCTTACCAAAAAGGTTTTTAGATAAGGCTTGTTTAAAATCATCAATTTGTTTTTCGGCTAAGTCAACTTCCGTTAAGGCTTGATCCGTGATTTTAAGTACGGCCTGTTTAGCCCTAATATTTTCTTCAACGTCAGCTAGTTCCGTTTTTAAAGCGTTGAACTGATCATTGTATTTTTTGATTTCAGCGACATTCTCAAACGGTAAGGTTTTGTGATTTAAAATCCCTTGTTCATAAAATGGCAGCACTTTTTTTAAATCTTGATCTAAATCCTCATGAAAGGTTTGCAAATCCTGCCGCGTTAGCACTTCTTTAGCGGATACTTTATCACGTGACTTTTTATCATCAAAAACCACTGGGACAAAGGCATAGTGCAAGTGAGGGGTTGTCTCGTCATAATGCACGACAGCGGCCACGGCATTTTCTTGACCATAACGGTCATTTAGAAATGCTGTGGTTGCTTCAAAAAAGGCGCTCTGTTGCTCGTAGGACGCTTCTGCGAGTTCTTCAGGTAAAGTGACAATCCAAGTCGCTAACGCCTTTACATCGTCTCTTTTCATGCAATAAACGTCATTTAAACGCGCATTGAAGCGTGAAAGCATATCAGAACCATCAGCCATGAGCTCCTGATTCAGATAGGTTTTCGACACATCAATTTCTTTGTTAGTGTGATGGACAGTTTTACGTTCAAAATGGACCGCTAAACCAGGGACTGCGCCACGCGTATTTTTCTTTAAATGTGCCATCAAAAATGCCTCCTCGAAAAAGATTTTCCAAGACCAGTATAACACCGTTAAAAATCTGGTATAGCCTGTTATACCAAAATGCTATTTTGGACAGGCTCTGCGAGGCGAGTCATCGACAAGCGCTGACCGTAGCGTTTCCCCTTCCTGCTGGGGAAACTGCTATTTTACAGCGCCTATTATCCGGCTTGTAAAACCTCCGGCGGGTCACGCCATGACGGGGCAATCTATCATTGCATGATCACCTTCAGCGGGAGCATGTCATGCAGAACGCTACCCGCGCAGGGCAAGCTGGTGTCAGCTTAACCACATTAAAATAATCTGTAAACGTAAGTGTATAATAACAAAAAAATTGTAGTGGACTATCGCAATTAATAGGTGTTATACAATAAAAGCAAACAAAAAGGCACCCTTAAGGTGCCCACATTATTTTAACGATCATTAAGATCATCAAAATAACGTTTAATTGCGAACGTCACAACAGCAACACAGATTGCGTTGAACAATTGTGTGAGTTCTTGAAAAAAGTAAATCATGGAGTCTAAACCTCCTTGCCGTTGCAGTTATAGTAGGAAACAACAGCTTTTTAAGTATATCATGTTTTGAAATACCAATAATATAATGTTATAATGCTAATAGAAGAAAGTACATGGAGACTAACCTCTCTAGTAAAAAGGGCTAGTGCGTAGGAACACCAGCTCTTTTTGTTTGTCTTTTTTTGAAGCAAGTTTCCTTTCAGGGCAAGACAGTGTATAATTATAAACAATAATTGCCATGAAACAGCTCTGCTGTTTCAAAGGCTTGCGCCAGTGCGCTGGGCAAGCCTGGTGGCCCATTTTAAAATCCAGTGACGCCAACAATAACCTGGCTAACCTGTCATTTTTCACAATTAAAGACGCTTCAAAAAATTTCTTTAACCCCCAAATCACTAATAGGGGGGTTAAATTTACAAAAAAGCCAACAGGCAAACAACCCTCATGCTTACGGGGCGTAGGGTTACAGCGAAATAATATTCGTGTATAAATTGATGTAATAATGAAATTTTGATAATAAAAATTGGCCATTAAATGGCATTTTTTATTAGATAAATCATTTTAAAGGTTCTATCACGCGGTTTGTGATTAAGGAGGCATATATGACCTATAATGCGATCAAAGGACGCTTTACGCGCGTGGCGCCCGATAAAACAATCTTGTATGGCGAGAAATCCTATACGTTTGCCCTAACACCAGAACAAAGTGACCAGGTTGACCAGGCTGTTTATGCGGTTGTCCTGGCCAAAAATTATAAAACGACCTCTTTCTCGATTGATGAGAAGTTAACCTTGTCTGACGAAGAAGTCGCCCAACACAAGTTGGTGGTCCGTTTACGCCTCCGCAAAAAGCACAAACAGCCGTCTCATAAACCGCTCACGGACTAAAATTTCACAAATGACAAAAGCCTTGTTGCTGGGATTGTGAGAGGTAGACCAATTAATTTGAGCCAGATTCACAAGACGTGATCACAGAAAAAGCGCCAAACCCTATTTATTTCAGGTTTGGCGCTTTTTAGTTTAGATAAGCGACATTATGTTAAGCAGCTATACCACTTGCTGCTTAACATAATGCAAAATTAAACAAAGTAAAGCGCTCAATCCGTGTGGTTGTGGGCTCTTTATTTTACAACTTTGTGAAATGAAATTGGTATAGGTCAAGTAACAATACGAAACCTTGATTTAATAGGATTCTTCTTTTAGAAAAGTTAGTGAAATTTCATATGTATTTTTCCTCAAATTAGTTGACTTAGTGGGTCACCCCTGCTTGATTGAGAGGTTGGTTGAGCGGTGAATGGCAAAGTTGTACCCTAGTCACGAGCAAATTTTAAATAAAAAAATAAGCGTCGCACTAGAGTACAACTCAACTATTTACTTGACCGATCGGCCGTCTCACGTATTTAGTTAACCTCGTAGCTGTTGTCTTTCGACAAACTAACCACCCTATTAATTACTGCCCTAATAGCGTTGTGATTAGTTACCGTGCTCGTAAGCACCAGTAAACCGCCCTGACCCTTATTGGTGGTCACCACCATTCATCACCCACAATACGAGGCCGTTGCTTATGTGATATAGCCAGTTGTTATTGCGGTCGCACTGGCAAACGTGTCTATTTAGTTTGGACTTTATCCATGCAGGTTGGCTTCTACATTGTCAAAATTCGCCACACATGCTACAATACAGTTAATTTGATTAAACTGTTTAGTTACGCCCGACTGCAATCGGGGGTGGCTTTTTTTATATTAAATTTTGATTGCATCTCACAATTTGTGAGGTGCTTTTTTGTTTAATGTAATTATAATTGTTTTATTGCTATAATGTCAACATTTTTTTAAATAGCACTACGTAGTGCTATAGTCCTGTAGTGCTAGAACTAGATAGTGCAATAGTTTCGTAGTGCAATAGTGCAACGGCTACAGCACTATTGCACTACTGCACTATCTAGTTCTGTAGTGCGTTGATATATCAGCTTTTCCAACCAATTTACTATCTAATTGCTAGAACTACAGAACTATTGCACTATTGAACTACTTAGTTCCGTAGTACTAGAACTAGATAGTGCTAGCACTATTGCACTACAGAACTATTGCACTAGACTTATTGACAGTAGGAACTACATAGTGCTACTATTAAAAAAACGGAGGTGCATAACATATGACCCAAATAATAACCTTTGGCAATTTCAAAGGTGGAGTAGGTAAAACTAGTAATTCGACTATGGTAGCCCTTGAATTAAGCAATCGCGGCTATCAAACGTTATTAGTAGACCTTGACCCTCAAGGAAATGCCACAAACTTATACCTAAAAACTAAGCTAAATATCAGCAATGAAGTAGGGCATTTTAAAAAAACATTGATGGCCAGCATAGAAGACGGTGACTTATCAAATTCATTAATTAATATTAAAGAGCATCTAGATTTGCTGGCGTCTGCACCTGATTTTGCATTATATCCGCGATATATGGAAAAACACCATGAATATTTAGATAGGGTTACAGCCTTTAACACATTGCTTAATCCTTTAAAGGAAAAATATGATTATATTATCATTGATATTCCACCTACAATAAGTCTCATTACTGATAGTGCACTGTATGCATCTGATTATTGCTTAATTATTATGCAAACTCATGAACATAGTTTTGAGGGTGCAGAAGCGTTTATTAAATATATTCAAGATGAAATAGTTAATGAATACAAAGCACCTAGGCTGGAGTTGGTGGGCATATTAGCCGTATTACTCCAAGCAGGCGCACCTGTTGATGAAGCTACAGTTTCTAATGCTATTTCAGAATTTGGTGAAGATAACATATTTAAAAATAAAATTCATTCAATGCAAAGACTCAAACGGTATGGAATTACTGGAATTACATTCGGTTCCAAATTCGACAAGAGGGTTTTTGATGTATACAAAAACGTAACTGATGAATTGCTATCAAGAATTGAGGTGATTGAGCATGGCTAATTCATTAATTCGATCCAATAGAAATAATACAGAAAGTAGTATTCCCAAGCCTGAAAAGCAAGCTAAAGCATCAGATTTCGTGAATCCCGCAAAAGATAAACCAACTAATAAAGAAATTAGTTCCGTAACGTTCAACACCAATCTTAAAATTAGCAACCATACTAGAAATAAACTTCAAGCAATGTCAATGATTGGATATGCAGAAAATCAACGTTTGTCTGTCGAAACGGCCATACATTCTTTCTACGAGCAGTTATCTATTAACGAACAAAAAGAATTTGATTTGCAAGTTTCCACTTTGGAATCACGCGATGTAAAAATGAAAAGCAAAAAATAATCACTCTTTATTATAAGGCAGATTGCAAGAAATAACTTGAACAAATTTAGTAACGCAGATTACGCAAAAAGATCTCAATCGGTGTTCGCCAATTTAAACATTTGAGTGGTCGGGAATTCAAATACCAGTTAATTTGAATCAATTCATCATCGGTAATCTCATCAATCGGTTGACCTTTGGGAATGAAGCGGCGTAGTACTCGGTTGCGATTTTCATTACTGCCTCGTTCATGTGGCGAATAAGCGTGCGCAAAGTACAGCGGAACACCGGCCTGTTCTTCAATCAAATTGTAGTTGGCGAATTCTTTCCCATCGTCAACAGTAAGGGTCTTGAGATTATCTCCTAACTGGTTAGCCAATTCTAAAATAGCCTTGGTCATTGAAGTACTATCTCGTCCATTAAGCCGTTTAACGATGGTAAGCCGACTCTTACGCTCGACAAACGTAGCTACTGCTTGACCTTTACGTTTTCCAGATAAAACTGTATCAGCTTCGAAGTGACCTGAAGTATTACGATCAGAAATTTCAGCTGGACGATCTTCGATGGAACGTCCATGACTAAAACTACCACGGGGTTCTTTAGATGGTTTTGTAGGCAATTCTAACTACATGAGCCACTTGTTCAATTGACCATTTTTGGATCTTGATTTTTTCTTCAATCAATCGCTTTAGGTTAGTCGTTAAGATGGTTTTACGACCACGATGACTAAGTTTAACTTCATGGTCAGTTTGAGCCCTAACTGCGTTATACTCACCAGCTAAGTGATGAACCTCATTAAAGATAGTGGTTTTACTAAAGCCTAAATAATCGGCAATATATTGAAGTGAGTGTTTTTCATGATGAAGTGTTTCGATGACAACGCGGTCTTCAAATGATAAAATAGTGGTGCCCATAAAGGTCCTTCTTTCTAGTGGAATGTTGTGGTGACACCATTAAAGACCTTTATGGGTTTTTCTGTCCACTAATATGTTCAACTTAAATTTTACAATCTACCTATGTAAAAATTCCTTCCTTTTGAGAGATGATTTATTCATTATACCCTCTCTTAAAAGTTGTCTCAGGAATCAGCTTACATCCAATATTTTATGATGTTCCTTTAGATACAGTTTTAAGTTGGGAATCTAGTCTTAATTACTTCGGCACAGTTTATGGATCTCTTTTAGGTTTTTTAGGTGTTATTATCACAATTTTGTATACACAAAATCAAGTCGCTAAACAAAAAAAGGAAGCCGATTTGATTAGAGTGAATGATAATGCGATATCTGTAATGCCATATATGCATATCAAATTTATAGGGAGTGCTAATTTTACAAGTTATAAACATTACGATTTAGAACTGAATGCCAGCGAGGGGGAGAACGCTGATCAAACAATCTATATGCATTACAAGGTTACTAATAAAGGAAAAGGAGCCGCTACAGAATTATATTTATTTACCCCAAACGACTCTGATACAGAATTCAACCAACTGATTTCCTATGACCAAAGCCACATAGATTTTATAGATATAAGCGAGGAAAAAGAACTTAGAATAAAAATAAATGCTCCTATGTCAATAAATGGCACATCTTTTTCTAAACACTCGTTCTAATTCTGTCGGAATTAAACCAGCTGATGTAATTTGAGGTTCGGATTACCAAGTCCTCAAAATTGTAAATAATTTAAAATATCCTTTTTCATGATCTTTCACCTGTCTTAGATTTTAGAAGTATCACTTGGTTTCTCAATTAACTTAAACCGTCGCTGCTGCGTGCGTTTACTAATCCCCGTTTTTCGTTCAATCATCTTGTAGGTCATGCCTTGTTTTCGCAGCTCATAAGCAAATCTGATTTGTTCATCAGAATACGTTTTCGGTCGCCCTTCCCGAAACAACGGATCATGTTGCTTGGCATACAATTTACCTTCTTGTGTGCGCGTGACAATCATATCGCGTTCAAACTGCGCAAAGGCGCTAAATATTGTAAAGACTAATTGGCCAGTCGGCGTATTGTCAATTAAGCCCATATTCAAAATGTTGACTTTGACATTTTCTTTAAACAACTCTTGGATAATGGCTAATGCCTCGCGCGTGTTCCGCGCAAACCGATCCAGCTTAGTGACAATCAAAGTATCACCTGTTTTTAGAGTGCGCAACAGTTTTTGAAACTCCGGTCGTTCAGTAGTTGTGCCGGTAAACTTTTCCTGAAAGATTTTTCCTGCTCCTGCCAATTTTAGTAACTCAATTTGATTTGCTAATTTTTGATCAGTGGTACTGACCCGCGCATAGCCATATTTCATCTTTTTATCTCCTTACTTATGTCATTAAGTAATGACACGGTTCTAACCCTTTAATTATACAGTATCAAAAAAGAGGCCACAACTGTTAAGTTGTGACCTGAATGAAAGGCTTTAATTATTATATTCGACTTTCGTGAATGCCATCATATCCTTCTGCTTTAACAACATCTATAGTGGAATGACGTTATCAGAATATTCGTGTATTAACTGTTTACCCGTTAATCATTGCTGAACCCGTAAAGCCAGTGTTTTAGAGCATTAATTGGATCAGTAACATCGCACATTGTTCTATCAAACACCTCTACTGAATGCATATCTTTCTTCACGTTTCTGAAATGCACGTTTTCCACCCTCTAAGACTTCGCAAATTTCGGTTTGCATAGCTGGATTTTCGATAGGGCCTTGTCTATATTTAAATTTTCGTCCTTTACTTGTTTTGGAATCCATCTCTTCTGAAGCTAAAGTCACACATTCACTGTCTCCGCCAACCAAAACGTTTGCATTGTGAGTAACGACAAATAGCTGTCGGTGTTGTTTCTGTTGCCTTAAATAAGAAACGAGTTCATCATAGATAGCCTTATTATCAAGCTCATCTTCAGGCTGATCGATCAAAAATGGCTTATCATCCTTGTCCAAACTTAGTTGCATCATTAACAAGATAAATGCCTGCTTACCCCCGATACTCTAAACAGGGGGATTAAATACAACGCCTGTGCCTGAGCACGGGGTATAAGGATTAGCATGACGGCGCTTACATAAAAATTAACTGTTACTGACATAGAATGGATGTAACCGTTGTTGGCTCCTATGATGTAATTACGGACAACTTGTTCACTATAATTATTTCAAAGGAGTCTTTTATTATGACCATTAAATATTCGAATCGATACTCGCCTGAGTTTAAGTCATCTATCATGTTACTACACAAAAACAACCGCTCAGCTGATTTCTTAGCTAAGGAATACAACGTTAGTGTCTCCACCGTTACTAAATGGATGAATCAGGCTGATCCCAATAATTCCAAGGTCCCTTCGGATCATGAGTGAGCCCTAATCGAGGAGAATCGACGACTTAGGGAGGAACTCGATATTTTAAAACGAGCGGCATGCTATTGACAAAAAAAGAATGGTGAGAGAGCGAACGGTCATCTTAGAAATGATTTAGGCTAGTTTACAAGCCCAGCACCGCATTCCTCATATTTTAAAAACGCTAAAGTTTTCCAGTTCAACGTATGATGGTTATTGTCATTGGTAACCCAGCAAAACTTCTCGTCGGAGTCAATTAGTCAAGCAACAGTTACTAGCTATTTGGCTTAAATATCCAATGTATGATGGTAAATTACAAATTTAATCTGATTTTTTTGGCAAATTGGTCAACATAACTTGGTAAAGTGTTTGTCAGTTGGGTACTTTAAGCGGTCTCTGATTAATTTGTAGTAACGTAGTTGTTAAATCTTGAGTACCAATGTGTTCAAAACAATTCTATTTAGGGTAAAAATAACGTAAGTTCTGATTAAATCGTTCATTACTGCCGCGTTCAGCCGGCGTGTAAGCATGGCAGTAATAGGTCTAAATACCGTATTGTGATTCAAATGATATTAGATTGCTAAACTCAGTGCCGCAAGGTAGATTGTAAAATCAATCCGAAGGAAGTTTGAACAAAAACTATTTTTTAAGTTGCTCAAGCCTATTCGACCTTCACTCTTATTACATGTATAGAGCCTACTATTCATTAGAGAATAGGCCATCAGCATAACTGGCACATATAAATCAACTGTTAACCAGTCAATAGTTTTGGCGACTACTACCATCATTCTATCAATTCATTTAAATTCTTATATCCATCAGCAAGTATTAGCATTCTAAATCTAGTGGAATAATAGCTAAGTTAAACTTATATACTGGGCGCAAAATATGTATTCACAACTGCCACCATGGCTATTTCAAGTATGTTTTACATTAGCACTTCTTGTTAGCAAAAATGGTCCATAACAATGTTAATGATTCCACATTGTTATAGACCACTAATCTATTTAAGCAGTTCATCAAAGGTTTGATTAACCGTCTCTTGATCACGATTGTTCGTAAAGACTTTAACTGATTGTAAGTCACTCAAATCATTGGCAACTTCCTTCGTCGCATAAATCATAACTGGGGTGCGCTTCGCAAACTGGGTTTGGACTAACGCCACATTACCAACTACCGGGGTGCCCTTCGTCTTTTCGGTAATCCGCCACTTATACAACTTTTTCATATTCAAAACATGTTTTGCCCGCTCATCAGGATCATGCACAATATGATAGGCCATTAACACATTATCAGCCATGTTGATTCCTCCCATTATTGGCCAGTAGTCATTTCTTAACACCATTAGTATACGTGCTGAGCCCTCAAACTAGCAATTATTTGAACCAAGCCACCAATCGATCAAACCAAGCTTGGTGATGACCAGTTTGGGCCATCTTAACTACTTTAGTAACCGTTGACTTAGGTGCTGGAGTCGTTGGTTTTGCTGGGTTACCAGCATACTCCGCGGTTTTATCAGCTTTTGGCGTTACGGTTAGCTTACCGTCCTTATTGCACGTTGATGCTTGTCAAAAACTTGGCAACCTTCTTTCGTGGTAATTATTGCAACAACCCTGCTCGTCGTCTTGGATCCGGCAGACCTGGAACTGAATCTGGCTATTCGGGGCTGGTGCCCTCTGTGTGGTGACAGCAGCATGTATATCAAACCTTTACCATCTTCAAACACGAAATTAGCTTGCATACTGTTTGATAAATATCGCCTAATTTGGACAATCCTACTGAACTATTGCAGGTGGCATCAGTTCATACAGCCAAGTAAAGCCAATAAGGTATACCCTAGTGGCTATTTTCGGTTTAGTACTATTAATTCAGCTTTTCTATACTCAATGACCTTAGTTCCTCTTTTTTGAAGTATTGTGTCGCAAAGCAAAAAGAAGGTTGTATGCCTAAGTTTGTACCAGCTTCATTACCATAATTTGATTTTTTGTATGGAAACACAATGCCCAATCTGAATTCGTTTTGTATTGAGTACTTCATTGACTTCGTTCCTAGCATGCCTCGGCCAACTTGCTCCACAGACTTTTTACCTTCAAAATAGTCTTTTTCAAGTTTGTCCATTCTATTTACGTAATCCGTGATATACCAAACTTTTCGAGCAAATATTGTTGTTTCTTTTAGGATACCTTCTCGCTTACCTGCTTGGCACTCCTTAATTACATTCAATAAGTGAATCATATTTTGATAAGGAATAAAAATAAAGTCACGATTCTTGCCTAATTTTTCTTCGCATTTTATTAATGAGCATGATATTTCTTCCTTTACAAAACCGTTTTTGTCAAAGGAGTTTATATCTAGTTCTGTAAAACTAGTTATAAAAGCTGGCATGTCTAACGCTAGCTTTTCAAGTTTTCCCTCAAATTTATCATCAATTAAGTTATCAGCAGCTTCTTCACTATTTTTTGTAAAAGTATCAATATTTGATAACCATATAGATTTGAGATTAAAAAAGTTTTTCATATACTTTCTGTCTACAAGAGAGTGTAAAATATTTTGTGTAAATGAGTATTGAAAAAAGGAAGACCTTCCCCGTATGATTATAAGCGTCTAAACCAAATCAACGGAGGTCTTCCCCTATGAATCAGTTTAACAAAGAATTGGCAAATGTACTACTATCTCATGGTGATTTAAAAGAAGTTTTTAGAAAACAACTGCAGGATACATTAAATACGTTACTTCAAGCCGAGTTAACTTCTGTTCTAGGCTACGATCCTTATGATCGTCAAGGTTTCAACTCTGGTAACTCTCGAAATGGCCAATATTTTCGTCAAATTGATTCAGAGTATGGAAAGCTGAGTATCTGTGTCCCACGTGATCGCAAGGGCGAGTTTAAGGCTAACTTAATCCCACCTTATTCTCGAAGAGTAGATGCACTGGAAACGACGATTATACAGTTATACGAAAAAGGAATTACAACTCGAGAAATAGCTGACTTAATCGAAAAGATGTATGGAACTCATTATTCACCCACTACGATTTCCAACATTACAGCCATTGTTGAGGATCAAGTGACTGCTTATCATCAGCGGCGGTTTAGTTCGACAGACTACGTCTGTCTTTTCCTTGATGCAACTTATGTGCCCTTACGTCGTGATACGGTTCAAAAAGAGTCGGTTTATGTCGCTTTAGGTATTAAAGCAGATGGTCATAAAGAAATTTTAGATTACTGTATTGCACCAACGGAAAATTCAGAAGTTTGGTCCGAATTACTAACTGGTTTAGTCAGTCGTGGTATTAAACACGTCCAGTTAGTCATCGCAGATGGCTTAGTTGGCTTAGATTCAGCGCTTAACCACAATTATCCTCAAGCTAAATTTCAACGCTGTCTGATCCATATGTCACGGAATATCATGCAGAAAGTTCGCGTAAACGACCGTGCAGAGGTCGTTAATGAGTTCAAAGAACTCCACAGAGCAAAAACACGTGATGAAGCCCAGCTAATTTTAAATCGTTTTATCGATCATTGGGAGTCAAAGTATCCTCGAATGGTTAGAAATTTAGCCAGTACGTCTAATTTACTAACCTTCTTAGAATTTCCTCCGAGTATTCGCAGAACAATTTACTCAACGAACATTATTGAATCATTCAATAAAAAGCTGAAGCGCAAGACAAAAGTCAAAGAACAATTTCCAAATGAATCAGCACTTGACCGTTTCCTTGCGACAATTATCTTAGAGTACAACGAGAAATACTTCGGCAGAGCTCATAATGGCTTTAAGCAGTGCCAAGATACTTTAGAATCAATGTTTTAAGCTAGACAAAATGATACGAAGAAGTCTTCTTGTTATTTACACAAACTTCTTGACGCTCTCGTCCTTTTTGGATGGTGTTTTTATTTGGTCAATCGGCTAGACTAACAAGCCGATATTTTGCGTGGTTATTCTTTTTGCATTAGACTTAAGTTATAATTCGAATTCAGATTAGGAGGATCTCTATGAAGTTTGATATTGTAGTTGTCGGTGGTTCAACGGCCGGATTTTATTTGGTGAAGGCATTACGGACTAAAGGTTTTTCAGGTAGTATTTGTTTAATTGATCGCGAAGACGCACTGCCTTATAATCGTTATAAATTATCTAAAAATTGGCTGACAGGCAAGAAGTTAGATGCACCTATTTTTAAACCGGAATCGTTCTTTGCTGAAAATGAGATTAAGTTACAATTAAATACCGAAGTTGTGGCGGTTCATGATGAGAAGAAGAAAGTTGTCACAGCAGATCATCAAGAAATTACTTATGGTCAACTTGTTCTAGCTATGGGTGCAGAGTCACGTCATTTGCACTTGCCTAATGATGACGCTGAAGGAATTTTTTACTTAAGAAGTTATCACGATGCGATCAAGATTAAGCAGTGGAGCGAGCAAGTTAAAGATGTGGTCTTAATTGGCGCTGGGTTTATTAGTTTAGAATTGGCTAGCTCCTTTAGAAAGTTAGGCCTTAATGTCACAGTTGTTGAACATGGTCAACATCCATTGGGACGTGTAGTTGGTCCACAGGCTTCAGAATATTTCGTTAAGATACATCAAGAACAGGGCGTCAAATTTGTTTTAGGTAGTGGTGTTGAATCGTTTACGCATGACCAACAGCATCAAGTCACTGGGGTGGTAACTGATACGGGTGCAACAATTCCTGCACAAATGGTTGTTGTTGGTGTTGGTGCAGTTCCTAACACGTCAATTAAAGCAGATCATTTGGAATTAGGGCAGAATATTGCCGTTAATGAATATGGCGAAACAGCACTGAAAGATGTTTACGCTGTTGGCGATGCTACTATTTGGCCGTTCCAGGGTGAAGAGATTCATGTGGAACATTGGGAAAATGCGCAAAGTCACGGTAAAAATGTTGCCGCTAATCTGATCCAGCCACAAAGTCAGCCTTATGATGTCTTACCATATTTTTGGACAGATCAGTATGATCAAACCTTTGAATATTTAGGTCATACGACTAAGTGGGATCAAACTTTTATCCGCGGTAATCTTGATTCTGGTAAGTTTACAATTGCTTATGTTGATGAAAATCAAGTACCATTGGCTATTTTGTTTGCTAATGGTAATGACGAGCGTGCTGACGTTACCGAATTAATGTCACACCGTCAACCATTAGATTCAGAACGGTTTGCCGATACTAATCAGCCATTATCCACGTTATAAAATGTGATTTTTAAAAGGAGGTTCAAGTTGTTATGCCACAAATTAAATTAATTCGCACTTATGATCAAGCAGCAGTTAAACGGGCATCTGGTTATAAAATTTTAGTGGATCGCTTGTGGCCTCGGGGGCTCGCTAAAGCTGATTTACCTTATCAATGGTGGCTTAAAGAATTAGCGCCAAGTTCTGAGTTAAGGAAATGGTTTAATCATCAAGAAGAGCGCTATCCTGAATTCAAGCAACGCTATCTTGCTGAAATTGCCGCCAATCCATTAAGTGCAGCGGTGCTTGATTTTATTAGTCTCTGTTTACAAAGTGAAGATGTAATTTTAATTTATGGTGCCAAAAACGAGCAACACAATCAAGCTGTGGTTTTAAAAGCATGGTTAGAACAAAAATTGGAATAAGTTATACCTGATAAAAAGCTTGGATCACTTGATTCAGGCTTTTTTATTTAGCATTAATTGACTTGTTTAGTTAAGAGCATAAAATATAAGTAAAGTCATTAATCAGCGTCAAAAAATCAGAAACTGTCAAATCTTTTGTGTAAATAGATCTTTCTCATAGATTGATTTTTTATTCTTTATTTAATCAAAGTAAGATTCTAAGGTGTTCTGAACCTGACCAAAGCCTTTGTGGATTCGCTTGAAATATCGATCATTGTAGCTCATTGCTTGTATTCCAATAAAAGTATCAAGCGACTGTTCAGTTGGAAACTCTGCTTTAGGTTTGGCTTTGCGCTTAACAACATTATTAAAGGATTCAATCATGTTAGTTGAATAGATTGAACTTCTGATCTGTTTCGGATAGTTATAAAAAACTAGCAGGTCCGGCTCGATGTCTTTCAGGTTTCTTATGACATGATTATAACTCTTGTCCCATTTGGCATAGAAGGCATGCAATACATCAACAGCAGCTGCTTTATTGGCTTGCTGGTGAATCTGCTTGAATTCGTTCATAATTGCCTCACGGTCTTCTACACGTACTTTAGCGCAGATATTACGCATGACGTGAACCAAACAGCGCTGGAAGTGAGCTTTAGGATAAGTTTGCATTAGTGCAGTTTTCATACCCACAACACCATCTGATAAAAATAATTCAACTTGTTTAAGGCCTCTGCTTTTCATATTTTGAAGCAACTCCGTCCAGACTTCGATATTTTCGCTAGGAGCTATGCAATAATCGATCACTTCTTTGTGACCGTTGGGCTTGATACCAATGGCAATATATACTGCTTCTCGTTCAAAAGTTTCTCGACGCAACGGTATATACGTTGCATCAAGATAAACACAAAAGAACTTATCGCTCAGTTTATGCTTGTGATAAGCCTCAACTTTAGGAATCATTTGCTTAGAGATATTAGACACTTGAGCGGGACTATAATGGCTGCCATACATTTTTTCGATCAAATTAGCTATTTCTCTAGTGGTTACACCTTTAGAATAAAGCTTTATAACCATATCTTCTAAGAGATCAGTATGTTGTTTATAGTCTGGCAGAGTGTGTTGATGAAACATACCATTGCGATCTCGTGGCACCTGGATTTCAATTGATCCAAACTGGGTATCAATTTTACGGAAATACGCGCCATTTCTAGAATTACCAGTATTCCAGCCGTCTCTTGCATAAGGATCATAACCTAAAAAGGCAGTTAATTCAGCTTCTAACAAGTCATTAACTGCTTGCTGGAGTTCTTTGCGCAATAAATCGTTTATTTTGTCTTGATTGAATAGAGCTTGAGCCATATTTTTGGTAAAATCATTCATGAAGGAGTTCCTCTTTCTGTATGTGTTTTTTGTTCAAACCAATCATACGAGAAAGGAACTCCTTTTTCTAATGTTTTTGAAAATTAATTTAAGGAATCATTCATCCTTACACAAACTATTTTACAGTCTCCAACGGTTAGCAGAACCAATGCTGGTGCAAGTGTTTCGCAATGCGATTGCACATGATTTGACACTGGAAGTGAATGCTAAAAGTATTGTTTTGCGTCATAATTTAGGCTATATGAATATGCGATTGAGTTATGGCAGTCACTTGGTGGCACTAAATTCACTTTAGGTTCTGATGCACATGAAGTGGCGCATTTCGAATTGGGCTTCCCGGAACTGAAAGACATGTTAAGACACCATGGTGTTCAATAACTGGTTATATTTGCTGGCGGCGTCGGTCAAAGTGTGGCTATTTAAAATTTATCAAGAATAGAAATAGCCTTCCGAAAATATTGAGTGATTTTCGGAAGGCTAATTTTATACCATATTTAGTTGTTACTAGTAGTTTAAATTTTAGTCATGACGATGAATAATATTTTCGCCGCCAGCTAAGTTAATGATGTTGCCGGTTAAATAGTCTGAATCTTCTGCACATAAAAAGGCAATAACGCGAGCAACATCTTCACCAGCAGCTTTTCGTTTAGTCTGATTAGGTGCAAGTTTCTCGGCTTGTTCAATGTCAGCTTCTTTAAGATCAGCTTTAATATCACCGGGGCAGACCATATTTGCAGTAATTTGATGGTCTTTTTCTTCAAGCGCTAAAGTTCTAATCGCCGCGGCCACACCAGTTTTAGCGGCGGCATAAGCACCACGATATTGCCAACCCGAGACTTGGTCAATTTGGTCAAAGCCTAGCGCAATAATGCGGCCCCAATTTTGTTTTTCCATCATAGGTACCGTTGCCTTAACTAAATAGAAAAAACTATCAAGGTTAGCACTCATCATGTCATGCCACTGGGCTGGGGTATGGTCGACGAGTTTTAATTTATCGTGAATAAAGGGACCAGCGTTAAGAATTAAAATATCTAAGTTACCAAAATCAAGTTTAATTTGTTCAATCATTCGTACCACGTCAGCTTGTTGGCTTACATCGCCTTGGTAAAGGCGAGCATTGACTTGATAGCATCGTGCCAAATCTTGTTGTAATTGTAACGCAGCTGTTTGACTGTGTCGGTAATTTAAGGCTAATTGATAGCCTGCTTGAGCAAGTTTATGGGCCATTTGCACGCCCAGTCCCGTAGTACTCCCTGTAATAAAAGCGACTCTTTTACTCATTAGTGACCTCACTTAATAGCAGTCATAAATTCTGACCGCAATTGGCTATCTTTAATGTAAGCACCACGACTAGCCAGCGTGAAAGTTTGCGCTCGTTCTTTTTTAGCGCCGCGACTTGAAACACATAAATGCTTCGCTTCAATAGCTACCATAACCCCTTTAGGCTGCAAGACGGTATCAATTGCATCGGCAATTTGATTCGTTAAGCGCTCTTGAACTTGGAAACGCCGCGCGTAACCTTCAACGACCCGTGCAATTTTGGAAAGTCCGGTGACTTTTTGATCAGGAAGATATGCAACGTGAGCTACGCCAAAGAAGGGTGCAAAATGATGTTCGCACATCGAATAAAATTCGATATCTTTTACAATAATAGGATCATTTTGTTGAATATCAAAGACTTTTTCTAGATGGGCAGTAGGATCTTCGCGGTAACCACTGGTGTATTCAAGAAAGGCTTTTACCACACGAAAGGGCGTTTTATCTAAATCGGGATTATTGTCGTCTTGACCACAGAGAGCCATTAAAGTTTGCAGTGCTTGTTCGATTTGTTGAACATCAGTTAACTTTTGCTGTAATAGTTCTGAGTTATTTGCAGTTTCGAAAAAATAGCTGGCAAGTAATTCAGCTTCATTGTAATGATCATTGTTTGTTGTCATGATATGAATCTCCTAACTCAATAATAACTTAAGTCTACTTCAAGTTCATGATTTTGAACAACGATTTGTTTTCAACTTTGCATCAAAAAAGACGAGTCTGCTCCTATACTGAAATTTGGTACCAAATTCATTAGATTTTGTGTCATAATGATAAAAATCAGAATAGGAGTTTTTTTTATGAAATATTATTCAGATGAATTTAAAAACAACATCGTTAAGCTTTATCACAATGAAAATCGTTCAAAGAAATCCTTAGCCAATGAATATGGGGTTCATCCAACCACCATCAGTCATTGGATCAAGCGGGCCAAATTAGTTGAACTACCTGACGGTGGCGTAACGAGTGTTGAAGCCTTCAAGCGACTACAGAAAGAAAACCAGCAGTTAAAAGAAGAAAATGAAATTTTAAAAGCAGCGGCGGTGTTACTGGGAAGGCATTAGGCAAAGTTAAAGCCATAGACTTTATCAACGAACAATTATGTAAACACCGCCTCTGGATAATCTTGAAAGCCTTAGGGCTTTCTAAAAGTACGTATTATCATTGGAAACACTATCAGATAAGTCGTCATGATAAACAAGATACGATTTTAAAAAGCCAGATCTTTGATGGGTAAGACAACTTGTTGCATAAGCTGTTAGTTCCTTTACTTTAAAATTAATTTAGTTGCAGAAAACTTAAAAATCGAATATTATAATGTAGTACGATGGTAAACTTAAAGGAGGCGGATTAGTATGAGTAATACTATTATTAAAAACAAGACAATTTCAACTCGTGTAACACCTGACATTAGTGAACGGGCTAAAGCTAATCTAGCAAAACAAGGGCTAACCGTTTCTGAGTATATACGCTTATCGTTAGTTAAAGCGGCCAATAATGAAGTTCGATTAGTCAGCTTTTTAGATTCTCCGGAAGCCTTAGCCGCTAAAAAAGAAGCAGAAACAGGGCAGGTCAAAAACATTGGTTCATTGACTGACTTTGAAGATTGGATCGATAAGTTAGATGCAAATTAAACAGGCCAAATCTTTTGAACGTGAATTAAAAAAACTAGTCAAAAAACATTTCCCAATAACTGTCTTGAAGCCTTGTTTAGAAGCAATTGTTGAACAAGATGTACTTGTTTTGAAACAGATTAAAGATCATGCATTAAAAGGAAATTGGCGTGGCTATCGTGAATTTCACCCTGCCAGATATGGAAACTATGGTAAAAATTATGACAACTGGATTGTTATTTATCAGCTAGATCATGATGAATTGATTTTGTTATTGGTTGCAACTGGCTCCCATGAAATCTTGAATCAATAACTATAGTTTAGGGGCACTTATAAAAAAATAAATTAAAATAGCCCCCAATATCTATAATATAGATATTGGGGGCTATTTTAACAATGATTTTGAGGGGCGATTTGGTAAGTTATAGACCCTATATATTCATAGCCCCTTTCTGTTTGGTGTTAAAGTATTAGTCATCGATGTCATGCACTATCTTGTTTAGCTCCGTTTTGATGGAACTGGAAATATTTTCTAAATTGAAATGATTATATATTTCTTTATCCTTAAGCATCCTTTTTTGTGCCTTATTTAATTTACACTCATTGTTACCCACTACCCATTCATCCTTTGTACGTATAAAGGGATTTTGCGCACTTTCCTTTAACGCGTTTTGAACATCTTCATAAGGTAAATAAAATTCAATTGTAGATTTATTTAATTTTACAATCTACCATATAACGTCTCCATCTTTTCAAAACGACTTAATTCTACGGGCTATAAATAACTTAATTTGCCAGTGTATAACGTTTCAGATTAAGCTACCACTATGTTATAATAACCATATCAAAAGGAGATCAATCTAATGAAATATACGAAAACCAAAGCAGTATTAAATCAACTCGTTGCCGATTTGAGCCAGATGTCAATGATTATCCATCAGACGCATTGGTACATGCGTGGACCCAACTTTTTGAAGTTGCACCCCTTGATGGATGAGTTCATGGAAGAAATTGACAGCCAACTCGATGTCATTTCTGAACGGCTGATTGCGCTTGATGGCAGTCCTTACTCGACCTTAAAAGAAATGGCCGAAAACACTAAGATTCAAGACTGGCCTGGTGAATGGGACAAAACAACCCCAGAACGCCTCGCACACTTAGTTGATGGCTATCGTTACTTGGAAGACCTTTACCAACACGGCATTGAAGTATCCGATGTTGAAAAAGACTTCAGTACCCAAGATATTTTCATTGGTCTCAAAACCGCAATTGAGAAGAAAATCTGGATGATTCAGGCAGAGCTTGGATCGGCGCCGGAAATTGATGAATAAAATAATATTAAAAAATCGGTAGGCTTAAACATTGCTAACGCTTATATCAGTGCTGCTATTTAATTAAAATGCGACATCCCAACAACGGGGTGGCGTATTTTTGTTTGCAATGCGGTGACAAATGGGCCGGAAACAAAATAAGTGAGTGATAACTTATTTTAATGTTGACAAACCGATATGTACTGAATTATACTAAAGCCATTAAGTGAGTGAGTATATACTCACTTTGAGAAAGAGGGTTATTAAAATGGCAACGGATTATGTCATCGCCAAGCAGGTCAGCAAGCACTTTGGTCATCAGCAAGTGCTCAATCAGATTGATTTGACACTGCCGGCTGGAATGATTTATGGTTTGATTGGGCCATCAGGAGCTGGGAAGACCACCTTGATCAAGAGTATTTTAGGGATGGAAGTTGTGGATAGTGGCACTGTTAAAGTCATGGATACGGTGATGCCCAATAGGGCGGTAATGGCACAAGTAGGGTATATGGCCCAAAGTGACGCTTTGTATGAGACACTAACGGCCCGTGAAAACCTAACCTTGTTTGGGCAATTGATGAGCGTTCCAAAAATAAAGTTAGCACAGATGATTGATTATGCAGCAGGATTAGTTGATTTAACGTCCCAATTAGACAAGCGGGTCAGTGGCTATTCGGGTGGGATGAAACGGCGCTTGTCGTTGGCAATTGCCCTGATTCAGGATCCCCAATTATTGATTTTAGATGAACCGACCGTTGGGATTGATCCAGAATTACGGCAACAAATTTGGACCGAACTAAATAAGCTCAAGGATACCGGTAAGTCGATGCTCGTGACAACGCATGTCATGGACGAAGCAGAACGGTGTGATTATCTCATGTTGATTCGGCACGGGATTGCGCTTGCTGAGGGGACACCCGCGGCACTGAAACAACAGTATGCAGTAGATACGATCGAACAGGTCTTTATGAAAGCGGGGCGGATGCAAGATGCGAACGATGGCAATAGTTAAACGAGTTTTTAAGCAAATGTTACGTGATAAGCGTACCTTGGCGCTGATGTTTTTGGCACCATTGCTGATTATGACGCTGATGTATTTCTTATTTCAAAACAACACGACGCAAGTAGCAAGCTTGGGTGTTCATCATGTAGACCAATCCGTGGTTAACGTGATCGATACCAAAAACGTGACGATTCATCATTATGATAGTTCACAGGCACGGAAAATGATTAAGCAGCATGATCTAGATGGCTATTTGACTCAGAAAAATGGTCAATTGACGATTACTTATTCAAATAGCAATCCAACCAACACGTCTTTAATTAAGGCGAGTTTACAATCAGGATTAGTCAAGTTGAAAATGAAGACGCTGGTGACCGTTACTAAGAAACAGCGCGCGGCCCTTGAATCGCAACAAGCCGCTTTGAAGAAGCTGACAGCAGCCCAGACACAAGCAACGGTGACCAAGCTGAAGACTGCCATTGCACAAGCCCAGGCCCGCGGTGACCAGGCAACTGCTGAGAAATTACAAAAGCAACTCAAGCAGGCCACAGCCACGACGTCTAGTTCGACTCAGTCAGCTAAAGCAACCAGTTATACGACTAAGTCTCATTATATTTATAGTAGTAGTGATTCAACGTTCTTTGAAAACTTTTTTCCAGCCTTTCTCGGTTTCTTTGTCTTCTTCTTTGTGTTCTTGATTTCTGGCGTTTCACTTTTGAATGAACGCACTACTGGAACCCTAAGCCGGCTACTTGCAACCCCAATTCGACGGAGTGAAATTATTATGGGCTATCTAATTGGTTATGGGGGCTTTGCCATCATTCAGACTGTCCTGACCGTTGTTTTCACAATTACGGTCTTCAAGATTCACTTAGTTGGTAGTATTTGGCTGGTCTTTCTGACTAACTTATTATTAGCGTTAGTAGCTTTGACCTTGGGTATCTTTATTTCCACCTTTGCTAACTCAGAATTTCAAATGATTCAGTTTATTCCACTGATTGTTGTACCACAAATCTTTTTTGCTGGGTTGGTTCCAGTCGATGGCATGGCCAGTTGGTTGCAAGCAATTGCCCACATCATGCCGTTATACTATGGTGCTAATGCGATGACGGCTGTTGTGACAAAGGGTGCTGGGCTTGGCGATATTGGTGTCAATTTGTTAATATTAGTAGGGTTTATGGTCGTACTAACAATGTTGAATATTGTTGGAATGAAACGTTATCGGAAGGTGTGAGGATATGGAACGACCACGGATACGGGATTATTTTCAACAGGATCTAAGTCAGAATGAAACGATTACACCTAAGCAACGGGCCATCCTCCAGGCAAGTCTCGATTTGTTTGCTGAAAAGGGTTTTGACCAGACCAGTACTAGTGATATTGCACAACGGGCCGGCGTTGCGGAGGGGACGGTCTATCGGCGGTATAAGACTAAGGCTGCCTTACGGGATGCCATCTTAGCACCAATTACCGCGCACATTGTGCCAATCTTAGTGAGTGATTTTTCAGAGGATGAATTACGGCAGCGTTATCCCAGTCTACAGGCATTCGTCACAGCAATTTTTACGGACCGAGTTGCATTTGCTAAAGCTAACGTGAAAGAGTTAAAGGTCATTTTTGAAATGGCAGCTTTTGACACCGAACGACGCGAACAGATTCTTAGCCAGATTGCGCCTAAGATGGTCAAGCAGATGGGAAGTGTCATAAATCAACTAAAAGCAGATCATTTGATTGTGGATTGGCCGAATGATTTGATACTGCAAAGTTTGTTATCGCAGCTATTCGGTTACCTAGCGCAGTTAATGCTGGAATTGCCGGGAACTGAAATTGAGCGCGAACAAGCGTATTTGATTACGGTGATGACCAAAATATTGACCCCGGGTGAACATGATCAAATTACTGGTCAGTGAGCTAACTGTTACTTGATATAAACTAAAGCCACTTCTGTACTTAGCGGTCATTTGAACGCTAAGTACAGAAGTGGCTTTGGTCGTTGCTACGCGTGTTCGTTTGTTAATCTGCTAGTATCGTCATTTTATTCAACAAACTAGTTTGTAACTGGCTGAGTGTGGTCGTCATGTAGACCGAGTAAAGATCTGGGTTGACGAGCCGCTGGGTTGTTCGTGGGAGCTCGGCAAGTTTAGCCTGGGTCGTTGCCTGAATGGTTGTAACCGGAATTGACGTGGTGTTGGACAAATCTACCGGCGCGAGTAATTGCTCTTATACTAAAAAAATAGTCCAATTTATTGACTTCTGAGCATGTTGATGAGATTGCTAAAAACTAAGAAAGAAGGTAATATATACCCTAGGGGGTATATATTACCTTCTTTCTTAATCATAGAAACCTAGAATATTTGGAGGAAAGCAGAAATGAGTGCAACAATCAAAGAAATTACTGATAGTACATTTGAAAATGAAACACAAGAAGGGGTTACTTTGACCGATTTTCGTGCTGATTGGTGCCCGCCATGCAAGATGATGGACCCTATACTACAACACTTATCAGAAGAAAATCAATTAGGCGGTAAAATAAAGTTTACCTCAGTAAATATCGATGAAAATAAACAGGTTGCCAGCCAACTAGGCATTCAAGGTATCCCCACGTTAATTATTAAGAAAAATGGTCAAGTCATTGATAAAATTGTTGGATTTCATCCTAAAGATGAAATCGAAAATACTTTAAAAAAGTATATCTAAGAGGTATAACATGAGGATTATTATAGTGGGGGGGGTAGCAGCCGGTATGTCAGCTGCTACTAGACTGCGAAGGCTATCTGAAAAAGATGAAATTATAGTCTTCGAAAAAGGCCCTTTCGTTTCTTTTGCAAATTGTGGGTTACCTTACCACATTAGCAAAACGATTAAACATCGCTCCCAATTAATTGTGCAAACCGCTGATGATTTAAGAAGTAGGTTTAATATAGATGTACGTGTTAACAGTGAAGTGACCCATATTGATAGAGATAATAAGATGATATCTGTCAATCATGATGACCAACAAGAGAAGCTATATTATGATAAATTAATATTATCTTTAGGATCTAGTCCTGTAATACCTAAGATTAAGGGGCTTCATACTCAATCAAACATTTTTCAATTACGTAATATCCCTGATTTAGATAACATTATGAGCCATTTAGATGAGAGTATTAAAACGGTTGCGGTACTTGGTGCTGGATTTATTGGTATAGAAGTTACTGAAAATTTGATTAAGAGAGGTTTTTCAGTCAATCTTATTGAACGTTCTAACCAAATATTGCCAAATCTTGATATTGAGATGGCACAGTCGATTACGAATGAGCTCATAAAAAATGACGTTCGTATCAATACGGGAACTACTATAAATAAGGTGAGCAGAGACATTCTTTATTTAGATAATGGTATGTCAATACAAGCTGATGCTGTTATTATTGCTGCAGGAATTCGACCAAATTCTGATATAGCCATAGCTGCAGGCCTAAAAGTTGGGCCCAATAAAGGCATTGTTGTGGATCATGATTTTAAAACAAGTGACTCTAACATTTATGCAATTGGTGACGTTATCAGTGTTATTCATCAAATTACTGAACAGGAAACACTAATTCCATTAGCGGGACCAGCAAACAGACATGGGCGACAAGTTGCTGATGCTATTCACGGTTTATCTATTAAAAATAAACCTGAGATTGGCACATCAATCGTTAAGGTTTTTTCTAAATCAGCTGCAAGTACAGGTATTAATGAAAAACAAGCAAAGCAACTTGGTTTAAATTATCATGTGACTCATACTTTTTCTTATCATCACGCAAGCTATTATCCTGGCGCAACACAAGTTATGATAAAACTTATTTTTACAAATACTGGTGATATTATAGGTGCCCAAGCTGTTGGAAATGAAGGGGTAGATAAGCGTATTGATCTTCTTGCAACGGCAATCAAATTTAGGCTGAAAGTAGATGATTTACCTGAACTGGAATTAACGTATGCTCCTCCTTTCGGAGCAGCTAAAGATCCCGTTCATATTTCCGGTTATGTGGCTGAAAATATTATTAATAGTCGATCTCATAATATTCAATATAATGAATTAGAGAATTACAGGCGTGATGGTTACTTATTAATTGATGTACGATCTTCTCAGGAAATTAGAGCTATGGGATTAATTAATGGTTTCATAAATATTCCGTTAGAAAAAATACGAGACCGTATTAATCAAATACCAAAAGATACTGGTATCATTGTATCGTGTGCTACAGGTCAACGAAGTTATACAGCTGAACGAATATTTATTAATAATGGATTCAGAAATGTCAAAAATCTTGATGGTGCGTTTTCACTGTATCAGTTGATGTATCCACAAAACATTGTAAAATAATTGACTTATGAGGTTCAGGTATGAATACAATAGCATATCAGTATGAAAATATACAAAATAGGTTAAAGAGATCAGCAGGCCAAATAAATGGAATTGTCAATATGATTGATGAAGAGCGTCCTTGTGAAGAGGTCGTCATACAGTTATCTGCTGTCAGAGCAAGTCTTGATAAGGCAATAAAGTTAGTTATTGCTGAAAATATTAGAAATTGTTCAGAAGCAGAAACAGGATCTGAGCAATATCAAAAGGCACTTGAACTGTTAGTTAGAGTTAAATAGATAGGAACATTAAAATTTAATATGAAAATTTAACAAATTAGAAATGCCACCGTAAAAATAGAGTATAGTGCTCAGAAGTCAATAAATTGGACTATTTTTATTCAGTTACTTAGGCAACATTTGAGATACGATTTCGATTATAAAAATTGATATACCAACCAATGGCTGCTTGGACTTCTGCTCTTGTACTAAAAAAATGGACTATTTTTAGTATAAGAGCAGTTGGGATTGATTTGAGATTTTTGACCCAGCCCGTAACCGTTTGTACAGCCAAATGATATTCATTGGCCAGCGAATTAACAGAACGACCCTCGTTGTACAAGGCAACGATTGATGATTTAAATTCAGTTGAGTATCTCTTAGCTTTCATAATAAAAAAAACCTATACTTGATTATCTCGGATTATGTCCTAGAAATAAAGCAATCCGGATTTTCAGTATACGAGCAAAATTTTTTTATAGGTTAACCAAAATCAATTTGATCTAACATCGTTTCGCGACTAGCTTGGTCTAACCCAAGGTAAGTCAGTGTCATGGCTTCACTTGAGTGATTCAATAAGTGCATGACTAAACCAATATTGTAATTTGACTGTGTATAGACACGATAAGCACCTGTTTTACGCATAGTGTGCGTGCCTAAATAGTTGATACCTAGTAGATCACCAACACGCACCATCACTTTATAAAACTGTTTCTCGGTGATATGGTGATCATGATGGGCTGTCGAGGGAAATAACCACTCAGAATTGATATTTTCTTGGACCAACCAATCATGATATTGCAACAAGTCTTGCTGAACAGGCTTTAAATATAACGTGTTTGCTTTACCGGTCTTTTTATCATGAATAAAGGCTGTATTTTTGACAGAGCCGTCTGGATTATAGACATCTGATTTTTTTAATGTCATGACATCACTCACACGTAGTAGCGTGGCCTTACCAACTTGAAAAACGGTGTAATTTCGGCGACCAGCACGGAAACTATCGAGAAGTGTATCTTGTACCATCTTTAAAACGTTGGAGTCTTTGATCGGTAGGACAATTTGTTGCGCCATGATTCATATATACCTTTCTGAAATTAAATAATTAAATTGTTTATTTATTGATGACCAGGACCGTATTTCTAAACTTCTTTTATGGTTTATTATATCACTTAACAAAAAAACAGCCCCCATTATCTACTAGTCAGATAATGGGGGCTGTTTTAATAGTCTTTCCTAGGGGTCATTATATAATTATAGACCCTTTGTTAGTGGTTATTTAAATATACTGACCATAGTCATCATTGATAATACAGAGTTCCCTTGATTAAACTCTAACTAAACCTGTATAAACTATGGCAAGTTTTTTCTCAACCATACTTATTGATTATCTACGATGTATTTATTCATTATATTAATATCTCCCATATCTAAATTGAACCAATTCACCGCAAATCGATCGGCTACATCAAGGAGATTCCCAGAATTAATCGCGTCATCTAGTTTAATGATATCTGTCTCCTTAATAAGTTCCACGTTTGGCATTGGAATTGTAGCAAGAACTTGTGGATATAATTCCAATGACTTTCCCTTTTTGCGTCCCAGTTTCACTAGCCAAAAATGAGCTATTGTGGAGTTCAGTACGGCCAAAATTACTTTTGTATATTTATCATGCCTTTGATATGCCTGACTTAGTGTAATTGCATACGAGTCATCCTTTAGATAATAACCTTGCGTATTCAACGTGAAACGTGGATTTTTTGCTCTTTTTTGGACATAAATGGTTGATTTACTTTCAAACATCCATTGTTCACGCGGCCACCATAGTTCAAACGATCGTATGCGACCGCTAGTAACTTCCCGCCTTTTCGTAAGTCTATCATAATCAGGTTGACTCTTAATCCATTTTAATAAGTTTGGAATCTTTTTTTTGTCAACAGTATGATCAATATACATCACATATGAATCTGGAAAAGTTTTTTCTGTAACCGTAGTTAATGAACTACCATTTATAAGCGGTTTGAACAAATTGCGTTCATAGTCGGTCATTGACATTGCTTCCACAGACCCCTTTCCCCAAATGAAAATCTTATTTGAGCCCGTTGTCAGTCCCAATTTAGGATTTTCAGTATACGACAGTAACGTTTTTTGGCTTTTAAGTTTCACAATTAAATCAGTCAACGATTCATCACGAGATGCTGAATCTAAAACAAAGTATCCCGTACTCTGATCTTGCAATTCGCTTTGTGGAACAAGTCCGTAGTCGGTGTTTGAGTTCTTACCCTCAACTATGAGCTCAAACACATCACTGTGAGCAGACCCCGTCTCATTCGTAACTAATGTGCTAACTTCACCAGGATAGGATGCTTTAGTTCCAAAAGTGATAACGTTGTGCTGACCGAGCGCCGAACTAAAAATCTTTAATTCCTTAAAGTTCAATAAATCAGTCAAGTGCATACGACTAATTAAATCATTACGAAGAGCTGCTCCATCAGTCGCAGTAAGCCAATAATTAGTAGTGATAAATGCCAAAGAGCCATTTTTATTCAGTAGATCGATTGCTAAGTGAATAAAATAATAAAAGAAGTCAATCTTGCCTTTCGACCATTGTGCCCCAAAATCAGTTTGAGCAACACTTTCAAAAATATCTTTATGGCCTTTCATTCCAATATAAGGTGGATTAGCAACAACTAAATCAAATCCAGTATATGCCCCATTGCCATTAAGGGCCTCAGGAAATTCGAATCGCCACTCAAATGAATTGGCAAAGAGTGGGGCCTTATTTACTTCTTTCAGTCGAGCTTCTTTGACAACAATTTGTTTATCAAGCTTTTTAATCTGCTTTTTTCGCTTTTCACGTTCATACTTGGTCTCAAACAATAGCATTCCACCCTGCAACTCATTTCGTTGTTGGTGCAGGTTACGTAGTTTAGTCCGATCACCTTTATCCAAAATGCTATTGATAATTTGGTTCTTAAAATCTTCGATCGCCTTTTCAATTTTTGACTTGACCACCTTATCATCTGTATTGCGATAATCTTGAACCAATTCTTTAAACTCAGTCACTGTCAAATCGGTATGAGCTGTGACATCACCAAGATTACGATTCAAAGCATACTTGAACACAACTGAATTTCCAGCCTTGATATTCATTTCAAGATTTGGCATAGTCCGAAGATTTCCATCTTCCTCATAATATGAATTCTTTAGCAACTCAATCCAAAGTCGAAGCCTAGTAATATTGACGGAGTTTTGATTAATATCAACCCCAAACAAATTGTGTTCAATGATATCCAGCTTCGTCT
>NZ_JBXAXX010000007.1:0-67967 GCF_056781995.1 Dellaglioa sp. CoH-57-MRSF-18 | reverse complement strand
AATACTGGGATAAAGCCATTTAGAAACATATTAAATTTTATATTATTTCATCCGTCAACTTGACAGGGCCTAGTACATGAAGTTGTTGGAACCTTTTTAGATGATTATTTTAAAATTATTTTTGTACCATGAAGCTCTTTAACGTTTAATTTAGCAGCAATAGTATCAACATTATCAAGTGTAATACCGCCACCTGGAACAATTTTAATGAGACCGTTTGACCAGTCAATAATTTCTTTGAGGTGGGGTAACGTTTCCTCGATAGGCTTATCAAGTGATCCGCCATGCGTTAAAACACGATCGATATCATGCTCTGCTAACCAAGATAGCGCATCAAGTTGTGCATTATTAGGAATTTCATCAAAAGCCATATGGAAAGTGATTTGCATGCCACCACTTGCTGCAATTAAAAACTCCATCGCCTCTATGTCTAAGTTATTATTCGTATCTAAAGCGCCAAATACGACGCCATCTACACCAAGTTGTTGAGCCTGAAATAAATCAGCCTCCATAATTTTTAATTCGGTATCGTTATAAACGAAATTTCCGCCACGGGGACGAATCATTGCCATTACAGGGACTTCATTGTCCTGTGCATAACGCATTGTTTCAGACATAACACCTTTACTGACAGTTGTACCACCGACAGCAAGATTATCGCAAAGTTCAAAACGATTAGCACCAGCGGCAAATTGTTTTGGGATATCAGTAAAATTTTCAACTGCAACTTCTTTAATTAACAAATTTAATTTCTCCTAATTTTCAAAATAAACGCAAACGGATTCTGGAACGGCAATATCTTTTTGAAGTAAAGTTAATTTACCAGAGGTTGAATCACGTTCGAATAAGGTAGCATTATCAGTGTTTTGGTTAGCAACAACCAAAAATTGTTCTGTTTTATTTAAACTGAAATCACGAGGAAAGTCACCTTCAGTTGAAATAAGTTGAATAAGTGTCATTGTGCCATCAACAGCAAGTGAATAACAAGCAATTGAGTTGTTTCCGCGATTAGAGACATACAAAAAGCGGCTATCTTTAGAAATGCGAATAGCAGCAATTCCGTTATGAGCATTCCAATCAGATGGAATTGATGAAAGTGTTTGAATCTCTTTAAATGAACCATCCGTTTGATTGTAGCTAAGTAACGAAACTTCACTTGAGAGCTCTCCAGCTAAGTATGCTAATTTTCCATTTTTATGGAAAACAATATGACGAGAACCGAACCCAGGCTCTGAACGATACTCAGCAATTTGTTTAATAGCACCATTATCTGACACATCAAAAGTTAACACTTGATCAGTTCCAAGGTCACAAACAACTAACCTATTGTCTGGTGTTAAATCAGTGAAATGAATATGAGAGCTTGTTTGTTCTGGTTTTGGACCATGACCTTCATTTGTAACTTCATTAATAAGAGCTAATGAGCCATCAGTTTGAATTTTTGAAATGGAAATAAGACCCTTATGGTAGTTTGAGCTGTAGACTAATTGACGGTTATTATCAACAGCAACGTAAGCAGGCGGAGCGCCTTCAGCTGAAACGTCATTTAAAAATTGGGGATTTTCTGATGCAAGGGTAAAGGCTGATATACCACCTAAATCTGACCTCTTTGAAACGGTATATAAGACACCTTTGTCCGATTTCGTGAGATAAGTTGGATTTTCAACCTTTATATAGGGTGTAGCGTTAGAAACTTTTTTTTCAATTGTATCAAGTTGAGCTCGTTGGATACCAGTACTTGTCTTTTTTGTATATGTACCAAACAAAATAGTCTCTTTCATAGTTACAAATACCTCCTCATGATATTGTCAATATTATATCATATATTTTTGTAAACGTTATTATTTATACTGGGGACTATGCTATAATTATAGGTAACTATAAAGGATAAGGGAGACGATAAAGTATGATTACAGCAAGAATTGAAGAAATTGGAAAAGATGCCATCTCAAAAAAGGAACCTATTGTTATCCTTTTCAATCAGAGTGCAACGGATGATTTAAGACAAGTTTCTGTCATTCAATCATTTGAAGATGATAAAAAAATTATTTCGCCAAAAACAGGTGATGAAATGATTATTAATGAACAAACTTATAAAATTGATTTCGCTGGAGAGTTAGTTTCAAGTAATTTTGAGTCGGTTGGGCATGCTACCTTGTTCTTTATGGAAGTTCCAGAACATCCACAACCAAATGGTATTTATTTAACACCGCATGTATTGCCAACTTTTAAAGTCGGTAATACAATCACGTATAAGTAAAGGAGTAGATTAAAATGCTCCCAAATGAAAAATCGACTTCACAACGATCATGGTTTTGGAAATGGGTTGTTAATAATAAAACAGTTAGCATTTTATCAATTGTTTTGTTAAGTTTGCTAATTATTTTTATGTTAGCACAAGTGGGCTGGTTTTTCGCACCAATTGGAGAGTTATTAAGCATTATTGGCTTCCCAATTGTTTTAGCTGGCGTGCTGTATTATTTAATATCCCCATTGATAGATTTTTGTGAAACGCGCTTTAAATTGAATCGAAGTTTGGTTATTACAGTTGTATTTATAGTAATTTCTGGGTTTTTAGTATGGGGGATTGTCGTTTTGATTCCTGCTGTACAAACACAAACAATTAGTATTATTAAAAATTGGCCGACGTATTGGTCAAATATCACACATCAAACGAATGATTTTATGTCGTCATCTTTATTTGATACTATTAAAACTTCAATTGAAAAAATAAATACAGATATCGTAGGAACAGTATCCAAAAAAGCGAGCTCAGTTATTGGATCAACAGTTGATTCTTTAGGTAGCGTTGTTGGTACTGTAACGACATTTATCATTGGATTAGTAACAGCACCCTTTATCTTATTTTATTTATTAAAAGATGGGCACGATTTACCTGAGTATTTATCAAATTTTTTCCCAGTAAGATATCGCAAATCAATCATTGAATTATTAGATGAAATTAATTTACAAGTCAGTCAATATATCCGAGGTCAGTTAACGGTAGCATTCTTTGTGGCCATATTATTTGTTATTGGTTTTTCAGTAGTTGGTCTTAAGTTTGCTTTAACGTTAGGGATTTTGGCAGGTTTTTTGAATTTAATTCCTTATTTAGGCTCTTTTCTAGCGATGATTCCTGCACTAGTAATTGCTGCTTTCGTGTCACCAATTATGTTGATAAAGGTTATTGTTGTTTTTATTGTTGAACAAACAATTGAAGCAAGATTGATTTCTCCATTGATTCTTGGAAGTAGTTTAGCAATCCATCCCGTTACAATTTTAATTGTTTTATTAGGTTCGGGACGGGTTTTTGGATTAATAGGTGTTATTTTTGGAATCCCAGGATATGCAATTCTAAAAGTTATTGTAACGCGGATTTTTGTATGGTATAAAAAGGATTCTGGTTTGTATGACGAATCAGAGAAAACGAATAAAGATAATCAAAAAAGTTAGACAAATTTTATTTTGTCTAACTTTTTTGATTAAAGCGTATCACCGTTAAAAATTGAATTTTTAACAATTACATAATCGACTTTTTCAAGTGCAGAGAGAGAATTACCACCAGCATAAGAAATTGAAGATTGTAAATCTTGTTGCATTTCAAGTAAAGTTTCATGAATGTCACCTTTAAAAGGAACGAGCATTTTTTTACCTTCAACATTAGTGTGGCTACCTTTTTGATATTCAGAGGCAGAGCCAAAATAACTTTTAAATAGATTACCATCTTTTTCAATTAAATCACCAGGACTTTGTTTGTGACCAGCAAAGAGTGAACCAATCATACACATTGAGGCCCCAAATCTGACTGACTTAGCAATATCACCATGAGTTCTTATACCACCATCAGTGATAATTGGTTTACTTGCTGCTTTAGAACATAATCTAAGAGCGGCTAATTGCCACCCGCCGGTACCGAATCCAGTTTTAATTTTAGTGATGCAAACTTTTCCGGGTCCAATACCAACCTTAGTTGCATCTGCACCAGCATTTTCTAGTTCTCTAACGCCTTCAGGTGTGCCAACATTTCCAGCAATTAGAAATGACTCTGGTAACCATTTTTTAATATGATGAATTAAATCAATGACACTTTGTGCGTGGCCATGCGCCACATCAATTGTTATATATTCTGGAATTAAATCAGCATCGGCAAGCTCTTCAATTAATGCCCATTCATGTGGTTTAACGCCAACACTAATAGAAGCAAACAAACCTTTTGCATGCATTTTTTTGACGAAAGGTAAGCGACTCTCTTCATCGAAACGGTGCATGACATAGAAATAGTCATTTGATGCAAGCCATTCTGCTAACGGTTCATCGATAATTGTCTGCATATTCGCAGGTACAACGGGTAGTTTAAAACGGCGAGGGCCAAATTGAATAGATGTATCGACTTCGGAACGGCTATTTACAATACATTTGTTAGGGACGAGCTGAATATCTTCATAATCAAAAACTGGCATAATATTTCCCCATTTCTTTTAAACACGAACTATTTTTAGTATTTATTAAATTATTATCAGTAACCAACTGATAATTTACGCTATTTAGCGAATTTAGTCAACATATTTTTGAAATAAATCGAAAATTAAATAAGAATACGTGAAGAGATAGACGTCGTGCTATAATTATTTTGGGAGTGATTATTATCGCAAAAAAAGAAAAAGTAAAAAAAACAAATGACGAACGCATTTTAGATCAAAATCATATTGAATTTGAGAGCTATACTTTTGATTTTTTAGGTGGTCGACAAATGGATTCAAGCAAAGAAGCTAAAGAACTAGGAACGGATGAAAGAAGTATTTTAAAAACAATTGTTTTACAGGGAAGTAACGGTGATAGAGATTACGTAGTTGTTTGCCTTCCTATTACTTTTGAAATTGATTTAAAATTAGTAGCACGTGAATTAAATGAAAAACAATTGCATTTAGCAGATAATAAAAATTTAATCAATATTACTGGTTACGTTCATGGCGCAAATACACCAATTGGAATTAATGTTCGAAAAGGATTTCCCATTTATTTTGATGAACGAATTCAAGAGTTCGATAAAATTTGGGTTTCAGCTGGTAAAGTTGGTCGTTCTGTTGGCGTAAAACGTGAAGAACTTGTTGAATTGGTTAAAGGTCATTACATTAACATTGAAAAATAAATAGCTATTGAATGTAAAATAAACGATAAAAAGGAATAAGTGTAAATTGAAAAAAATTGAGAAAAGTGCCGTATTTTTAAAAAATAAAATCGATTTATTTAGATGTCCTGTCTGCTTAAACCCCTACAGTAAAGTTGAAGGCCAGACGATGTTTTGCCCTGAAAATCATCAAATAGATTTATCAAAAAAAGGAACTCTTTTTTTCTTGAATCATGGGGTTAAAAGTGATTATGAATTGGATATGTGGTTAGCAAGGAGACAGTTATTACAAGCAGGCTTGTTTAAACCGATTACGGATAAAATTCTTGAGCAGCTTTCTGATGAAGAAGAAACAATTATGGATGTAGGTTGTGGAGAGGGAACACCACTTCATGATATAGAAGTAACACGCCAAAATGCTAAAGACACTTACGTTGGATTTGATATTTCAAAAGATGCAATCAATTATGCGACACAACAAGAGACAGATGCTTTTTATTGTATTGCTGATTTGGCTAAACTACCATTTAATAATAAGTCATTTTCAACAATTATTGATATTTTTTCGCCTTCTGCTTATACAGAATTTGATCGAGTATTAAAGGATGGCGGGCAGTTATTAAAAATCATTCCAAATTCAAATTACTTAGTTGAATTACGCGAACTTCTATATAACGAAGAGAGTCATAATAGGAGTTATAGTAATGAAAAGGTTTTAAATCTGTTTAAAGAAAATTATCCTGACTCTGAACAAATTACAATTAGTTATCAATTCGATATTCCAGAAGGCTTGTTTCCTGCCTTACTCGAAATGACTCCTTTACATTGGGGAGCTACAACAGATAATCAGGCTAAAGCTAAAAAACAACCTTTAACCAAAATTACGGTTGACGTTACACTATTAAAATATCGTAAAAATAAGTTAGAATCAGTGTTGTAACGAATAAATTGCTGTGGTATTATGAGTATACGAATTCGGTTGTTTAGAGACTGTCGACGATGTTGTCAGCTTCTGGAAATTGATCTTCATTAACGTATCTTTTCGCCGTGCCCACACCGAAATGATGCGTTTTTTTGTTGCCTAAAATAATAACGATTTTTTGAAAGGATGTTAATTTTTGACGAATCATATTGCATTATTTGAACCACTTATGCCTGCTAATACAGGTAATATTGCTAGAACTTGTGCTGGAACGGATACTGAACTACATTTAATTGAGCCCTTAGGATTTTCAACAGACGATAAATATTTAAAACGTGCTGGACTAGACTATTGGGATAAAGTAAAAATTACGTATCATAAAAATTTACAAGATTTTTTAGCATCTATTCCAGATCAGAAACAACTTTTTTTGGTTTCAAAATTTGCACCGCAAACTTATTCACAAGTAGATTATTCTGATGTGAATAAGGACTATTACTTCTTGTTTGGTAAAGAGACAACAGGTCTTCCTGAAAACTTTATGCGCCAAAATGAAGAGAAAGCAATCCGAATTCCACAAGATGATACGCACATTCGTGCCTTAAACTTATCTAATTCAGCTGCTATTGTAATTTATGAAACACTTAGACAACAAGACTTTTTAAATCTAGATAAAACACACACGTATGAAAATGATAAGCTAAAATAAGTAGCTTGAGCATTTTATAGACTAGAAATTCATAAATGGGTTATACTTGCTTCGGGTTAAGAAATAAACCGGTATTTATGATGAACAGTCATTTTATAAAATGGAAGGGTGTGAGCTAACTTGTTTCAAGTAATAACAATGTTTGGATTTGATGAACCATGGTGGTTTTTTGATGATTGGAAAAGTCATATTCAAAAAACAGTTGATTTTGATTCAATGGATGAAGCGATGGCTTTTTTTGAGGAACAATCTAGCGCATTTACCACTGAATTTAGCCATCAAAAAAGTAAACGTCAATTTTTGACAGCATTTTGGAATGAGGAACAAATGGATTATTGTTCAGATTGTGGTGATGATTTACAGTTATATCAAGGGTTACTGTTAGTTAAAGATGGCAAAGAAATTACAGCCAAAAAAGAGAGTTAATAACATAATTGTTATTAACTCTCTTTTTGTGGAAATGACTAGACAATGACACGGAAGGTAATTAAGATATGGTATAATTGAGTATCTATTTTAACAGAAGGAGGAACTGTTTTGGCTCAAAAAAAGAAAAGAAAAAAAAGAACAACAAAAAAAACAGTTCAATACAAATTTTCTAAAAATATAATTGGTGTTATATTTTTATTGTTTGGAATATTTGGTGTGCTAGCACTGGGATATTTGGGTGCTTTATTTGCTAACGTTTTCCGTTTGTTTGTTGGTAATACATATCAATTCGCATTATTAATTCTCGGTGTATATGGAAGTTACTTAATGATTATGGGAAAAGAGCCCAAAGTTAAGAAAAGAATTAATTGGGGATCCGTTATTTTATATGTTGGTGTTTTAGTCTTTCTTGAAGCCTGGTTTGTTGGGCACTCATCGGTGCATAGCCAATTTATTCAATATACATGGCAGACACTTGTTTCCGATTTTCGACAATCTGCAGTTAGTTCAACAGTTGGCGGTGGAATGATAGGGGCAAGCTTATACCAATTATCGTACTTCTTAATTTCACAAGCAGGCACCTATATTGTTAGTGTACTTTTCATCTTAGCCGGATTATTTATTTTTTTTGATCTCTCTTTTTCAGAAGTTATGTATACTGTTCAACGCTATCTAAACGTAATTATTGCTTGGACAAGAGAAGGTTTTCGCCGAATGAAAGTAGCAATAGATAGTTTTAAAGAAGAAAGAAAAGAAAATAAAGCAGAACAAGATGAAGAAGAATTAAAACCTGTAATTGACCATAGAACTGAAGAAAAGGAAATAAAAACTGAACGAGAAGTGACCGTTGATGAACCACCTATCATTACGCAACAAGAACCAGATTCAGAATTAGATTCAGAAGATGATCCTAAGATAATATCAAGTACAGTGGCTGATGATAATGAAGATTACCAATTACCACCAGTTACATTACTTACAAAAATTCCAAAAGAAGACCAAAGTGGCGAATATAAAACAATTGAAAAAAACACAAAAATATTGAAGCAAACATTTGAAAGCTTTGGTGTTGATGTTGAAATTAAAAGTGTGAGTTTAGGACCATCTGTTACTGAATATGAATTACATCCGGCAATTGGTGTTAAAGTTAGTAAAATTGTTAACCTTGCGGATGACTTAGCCTTAGCACTTGCTGCCAAAGATATTCGAATTGAAGCACCAATTCCTGGAAAATCACTTATTGGGATTGAAGTACCAAATTCTAAAGTATCAATGGTTTCATTCAGGGATGTGATTGAATCTCAACAAAAGAATCCAACACCAGATAAAGTTCTCGAAGTTCCTTTAGGTCGCGATGTTTCAGGCCAATTGGTAACAGCAGATTTAACAACGATGCCGCATTTATTGATTGCTGGCTCAACTGGTAGTGGTAAGTCAGTTGCAATTAATGGCATTATCACAAGTTTATTGATGAATACGAAACCAAATCAGGTTAAGTTTATGTTGATTGATCCTAAAAAAGTAGAGTTAGGTGTCTATAATGGTATTCCACATCTATTAACGCCGGTTGTTACAAATCCTAAAAAAGCATCACGAGCTTTACATAAGGTTGTTTCTGAAATGGAGCGACGCTACGAATTGTTTGCAGATGCTAGTCAACGTAATATTTCTGGATATAATCAAATGATTATGCAAGAAAACGCAGATGACGGACAAAAAAGAGCAACGTTACCTTATATTGTTGTCATTGTTGATGAATTGGCAGATTTAATGATGGTAGCCTCGAATGAGGTTGAAGATGCGATTATTCGTTTAGCACAAATGGCTCGAGCAGCTGGAATCCATATGATTTTGGCAACGCAACGTCCATCTGTTGATGTTATCACAGGATTGATTAAAGCTAACGTACCATCACGTATGGCTTTCGCTGTTTCCAGTGGGATTGACTCGAGAACAATTATTGATAGTAATGGTGCTGAAAAGCTTTTAGGTCGTGGGGATATGTTATTCCTACCAATGGGGCTAAATAAACCCATTCGTGTACAAGATGCTTACATTTCAGATAAAGATGTTGAAAGTGTTATTTCGTTTATTAAAAATCAGCAAGAACCACAATACGATGAAACGATGATTGTGACTGATGAAGAAACAGCTAACTCAGGATCAGCGTCTGATTCAGAAGACGAATTATTTGGGGACGCTGTTAAATTAGTGACTCATGAACAATCTTGCAGTGTATCCATGTTACAGAGACGTTTTAGGATTGGCTACAATCGAGCTGCTAGAATTGTTGATGAAATGGAAGCAAAAGGAATCGTTGGACCGCCAGAGGGAAGTAAGCCGCGCAAAGTGTTGATAAATGAAGAAACTGATGGTCCTAATTAGGGCTTTCAGTTTTTTTGTTTAGCCTAAACAGATTACGAAACAATTAAATTTGTGTTTCACTAGTCTTTCAATTATCATGGTAAAAGAACATCCGATTTAAAAGGAGGCACATTTTCGTGCGTAAACAATTAGAAACAGGTGTCAACTTAACTGTTATTGAAAATAGTCAATTTAAAACGAATAGAATCGTTATTAATTTTATAGCACCTTTAACCGGAAAAGAATCTGCAGAACGTATGCTATTAGCTAACTTATTAGAAATTAGTAGTGCAGAATATCCATCTCAACAAAAATTAGCCGAAAAATTATCAGAACTTTATGGTGCAAGTTTTGGTATCACTGTTAGTAAAAAAGGAAACTTTCACTTAATAAGTTTAATTTTAAACGGTGTAAACGATAAATTCTTAGAACATAAAACAGAAAGTTTAAAAAAAATATTTGCTTTTATCAAAGAAATTATTTTCAATCCGAATGTGACTGATGGCCATTTTGACGAAGAAACATTTAAACGCCAAAAGGAAAATTTGATGATGTCTATCAGAAGTATTAGTGATGATAAACAATCGTACGCAGGATTAGAATTACAGAAACTTTACTTTCAAAACGATCAAGCTATTCCTAGCTATGGGACTGTAGAAGATATTGAAAAGATAACTGCAACTAGCTTATTTGATTACTACAAACAAATGCTTACAACTAATCGAGTAGACATTTTCGTCCTTGGTGAATTAGATGAATCAGAAACTGAAACTATTGTTAAAACGTTGCCTTTTAAACCTCGAGATTTTAAAATGATACCTATATTCTATGATCAAGCTATTAAAGAAGTTGTGACTAAAACAGAAACGCAAGCAGTGACTCAGGGTAAATTAAATCTGGCATATCAGTTACCAGTTTATTACAGAGAAAATGGGTACTATGCGGGTCTTATTTTCAATGGCGTTTTTGGCGGTTCACCACTAGCTAAGTTATTTGTAAATGTTCGTGAGAAAGCTAGTTTGGCTTATTATGCAAGTAGCTCGTTAGATACATTTAGAGGTATTTTAACTGTACAAACAGGCATTGAACCACAAAATAAAGATAAAGTTATCGAAATTGTTCAACAACAATTAGATGATATTATCGCAGGTGACATTAGTGATGAACTATTAAATAAAACAAAAATGACAATGATTAACCAATATCAAAGTAGTCTTGACTCACAAATGGCGTTAATTAATCAATCGATGATTGATCAATTAACAAGCACAGAAGTTAGTGCAACAGAGTGGATAGACGGCATTAATAGCGTGGATAAAGCTGCCGTTCAAGCTATCGCTCGTAATGTTAAATTACAAGCAATCTTCTTTTTGAATGGGGAAATTAATTAATGAAAACATTAGAATACCCGCAGTTTGACGAAATATTATATACAGAAACTTTGGAAAATGGCTTGAAAGTAAATATATTACCTCGTAAAGGTTTTCATAAAACTTATGGTATATTCACAACAAATTATGGCTCAGTTGATAGTGTATTTGTACCAATTGGTGAAGAAGATGTTGTTCATGTACCGGATGGTATCGCCCATTTTTTAGAACATAAAATGTTTGAAAAAGCAGATCATGATGCGTTTGATTTATTTGGAGAATATGGTGCTAGTGCAAATGCTTTCACAAGCTTTACACGAACGAGCTACTTATTTTCAAGCTCTAATCATGTTCCTGAAAACATTGAAACATTACTAGATTTTGTGCAAGATCCGTATTTTACACCTGAAACAGTTGAAAAAGAAAAGGGAATTATTGGACAGGAAATTCAAATGTATGACGACGATCCTAATTGGCGTTTATACTTTGGTATTTTAGGTAACCTTTACCCAAATCACCCGGTTAGCAGTGATATCGCTGGAACAATTGAATCAATCGATAAAATTACGGCAGATGATTTATATAAGTGCTATGAAACATTTTATCATCCAAGTAATATGAATTTATTTATTGTAGGAAATGTTGATCCAGAAGAAACTTTAGATTTAATTAAAAATAATCAAAATCATAAAAAGTTTCCAGAAGCAGCAGAAACAATTAAACGATTAATTCCAGAAACTCAAGTAGACGGTTCAGACATCATGCCATATCGTGCAACTGAGATGGCCATTCAACGTGCTAAAACAATTGTTGGTATAAAAGGATTAGATAATGTTCCAGAAGGCCGTAACGGCTTGAAATACAAAGAGACAATCCATATGCTTCTTTATCTTTTGTTTGGTGACACGGCCCCTCAATATATGAAATTATATGATGAAGGGACGTTAGATGATTCCTTTGGCTATGAATTTGAAATTGAACGTGGCTTCCATTTTGCAAGTATTAGTGGTGATACTGATGACCCTCAAAAGTTATCGGATGCCATTATTCATATTTTAGAGAATGCGTCAGAGTACCTTTCAGGGGCTGAGGCCCAGTTTGAATTGGCTAAACGTGAAATGTTAGGTCAATCCATTCAATCGATGAACTCACTTGAGAGCATTGCAAATCAGTATGATGGTGATTTGTTTGATGATGCCACTGTTTTTGATAGGGCACCAATTATTGAAAATATGACATTAGATCAAGTTCGCCAAGGAGCTAAAGATTTTATTCGTTCTGAAGCAATTAGTGTCTACCAAATTATGGCTAAAGAGGATGATTAAATGAGTTGGGCAGTTATCTTTGGAGCGTCTGGTGATATTGGTCAAATGATTGCAAGACAATTGGCAGATATTGGTTGGTCGCTAACAATGCATTATTATCAAAATGATGAAGCAATTATGGGATTAACACAAGAGTTGAGGGGAAAATATCCAAAACAAGATTTTTTGCCGTTACAATTTGATATGACAGCGACTAATGTTGATCCAGTGATATCCCAACTATTTGCCGTAGATGCTGTAATATTTGCTGAAGGAACAACTTCTTACCATTTATTCAATGAAGCCCCAATGTCTGATTTAGATAAAATGATGAAGATGCAAGTTCAAACACCATTGGCATTAATTCAGAAATTGGAACCAAAGTTAGCCCAAAATCATTTTGGCCGAATTATATTTATTGGGTCAATTTATGGAGGCGTTGGTAGCCCAATGGAAGTACTGTACAGTACTGTAAAAGGTGCGTTATCGTCCTTTGCCAATGCTTATAGTAAAGAAGTTGCCTCGTTAGGTATTACGGTTAACGTGGTGGCACCAGGCGCAGTTGATACAAAAATGAATCAACAATTTTCGAAAGATGCAAAGAAAGATATCTCAAGTGAAATTCCAATGGGACGTTTCGCACATCCCGAAGAAATTGGATTTTGGGTAAAACAATTATTAGCCAAAGAGGCAGGGTACCTCACCGGTCAAACGATTTATGTTTCAGGCGGATGGTTGAAATAAAATAATAAAATTTTAACAAATTGGACATGACGATTATGTTATACTGATTGTTAGAAGATTAACTATTAAACTAAGTGGAGAATTAGACATGAGTGAAATTGGAAAAACATTACAAGAAGCGAGAATAAATAAAGGATATACGTTAGATGATTTACAACAAATGACGAAAATTCAAAAACGTTATTTGATTGCAATTGAAGATGAAAAATTTTCTGATTTACCAGGAGATTTTTACGTTCGAGCATTTGTTAAACAATATGCAGAGACGGTTGATTTGGATGGGGATAAATTATTAAAAGAATTCAATGAAACACTTCCAGATACACAAGAAACAGTCGTTGCAAAGGAACAAGTATCACGTTCTGAAAAGTCTGCTAAACTACCAAAAGACGGTAATTTTGATAAGTTTATGTCGTACTTGCCAACAATTATTATTGTTGTGATTGTCTTAGGGATTTTGGGTACAATTTATGGTGTGACATTGAATAGTAAAGATACAGATACTCAAATTGAAAGTTCAAGTTCTAAAGTATCTGTTTCAACTGACTCAAAAACTAAAACTTCTAGTTCTGAATCAGTAAAGGCTAGTTCTTCATCTGATAAGAAAACGCAAAAATTAACATATGTTTCAGATGCGGGAACAAACACTGTTTACACAATGGAAAATGCACCAACAACTTCTAAAGTTAAATTAGTAGCTTCTGGTAGTGCTGCTTGGAGCTCAATTACGGCTGATGGCACACAACTATGGCAAGCAACACTTGTCTCAGATGCAACGGATACTGTTACAATCCCAGCCGGTACAAAGTCATTTGTCTTTAGCTTTGGTAATGCACCAGCTATGAGTATCACGATTAACGGTAAAAAATTTAATTTTATGAAAACAAATGCAACTCTACAAGTTAGAACAGTTACTGTAAATATTAAATAAGCCAGAATTGTCAACAACGGATACTATGTTGTTGGCAATTTTTGAAAAAGGGGATCATTATGAATTTACCAAATAAATTAACGGTTGTGCGGATTATTTTAATTCCAATCTTCATGCTTGTATTGTTATTACCAATTGATTGGGGAATGGTTACTTGGGTTGGTACACAGATTCAGGTGACACATCTAATTGGTGCAATTATTTTTGCAGCTGCCTCATTAACAGATTTTTTAGATGGTCAAATTGCACGTCGCCAACATTTAGTTTCTAATTTTGGCAAATTTGCAGACCCATTGGCAGATAAAATGCTTGTAATGACTGCATTTGTTATCCTTGTTTCATTTAACCAAGTACCTGCATGGGTAGCTGCAATTATTGTTTGTCGCGAACTTGCGGTAACAGGATTACGATTGATTATTGTTGAAAATGATGGGGAAGTTATGGCTGCAGCTATGCCAGGCAAAATTAAGACAACAACCCAAATGATAGCTATTATTTTATTGTTTTTAAATAATGTGTTATTTGCAGCAATTAATGTACCTATGGCTGCCATTTTTCTTTATATTTGTTTATTCTTTACTGTTTATTCAGGTATTGATTACTTTGTTCAAAATAGAGCTATTTTCTCAGATTCATTTGAAAAATAAAAATATTTAGACTAAAACATTTAACCGTTTTAGTCTTTTTTAATTAAATTAGGAGGCAACATCATGCATGCAGAAATAATTGCGGTTGGTACAGAAATATTATTAGGACAAATTGTAAATACGAACAGTGCTTTCTTAGCTGAAAAATTAGCTGATTTAGGTGTAAATGTATTTTATCAGACAGTTGTAGGGGATAATGAAGAACGAATGTTAGAGGCAATTGAACTGGCTTCAAAACGAAATGATTTGGTTATCCTTTCTGGTGGCTTAGGACCAACAGAAGACGATTTAACGAAGCAGATGGTCGCCAAATTTTTAAATGAGAAGTTAGTTGAAAATAAGGACGCCATGTTAAAAATAGAAGATCATTTTACACAAACGGGTCGTCAAATGACTGAAAACAACAAATTACAAGCTTTGTATATAGAAGGATCAAAACCAATTAAAAATCATGCTGGAATGGCTGTTGGTGATTTTTACAAAGGTGATTCGTGTGATTTCTTATTATTACCTGGACCACCTAAGGAATTGAAAACAATGTTTAATAAGGAAGTTGAACAGCTATTAAAAGAAGAATATAACTTAAATAGTCATCTTGAATCAAAAGTTTTACGTTTTTATGGCATTGGTGAATCTAAATTGGTGACTGAATTAAAAGAGATAATTGATTCACAAACTAATCCTACTATTGCACCATACGCCAAGACAAATGAGGTCACTTTGCGAATTACGGCAAGTCCTACAGACAAAAAATCAGCTGTAGAATTAATTAACGAAATGGAGATTTATGTACTTTCCAAAGTTGGTGATTATTTCTATGGCTATGGGGATGACAATTCGTTACAAAATATTGTTGTAACTAAATTAATTGAAAAAAACTTATCTATTTCTGCAGCCGAAAGTTTAACAGCTGGATTATTTCAAAGTACATTAGCAGAAATACCAGGTGTCTCAAAAATTTATGATGGTGGATTTATAACATATGCTAATACAGCCAAATCTGATATTTTAGGTATTTCGACTGAAGATATTAAAAAATATGGTGTTGTTAGTGAAGAAACCGCTAAACAAATGGCCCAACAAACACAAAATAAAATGAAAACAAATATTGCTATTTCATTTACTGGTGTTGCAGGTCCAGATGAGCTTGAAAATCAGAAAGCTGGAACGGTTTGGATTGGATTAGCAATTAAAAATAGTCCCGTTATTGCAAAACAATTTCATTTTGCTGGAAATAGAGAAACAATTAGACAAAGAAGTGTTCTAAGTGGACTTAAATGGATATTTGATGAAATTAATGAGTAAATAATTAAATTTGGCAATGGATTGTTGTTGACAGCGGGGGGCAATTAACCGTAAAATACTAAAGTGTATATGAACAAAATAAAAAACATCTAAAAATTTATGATTAGTTAAATTAATCATTATTTGATGATGCGGAGGTGGACTTTTATGGGATCTATAACAACCGTATTAATCCTCGCTATCATCGCTATTATTGCTTTAGTTGTTGGAATTTTTATTGGAATTGCATATAGAAAGTCAAATTTCGAAAAAACACTTGATGTCGCAACGCATACGGCTGAAGGTATTTTAAAAAGTGCAAAGAAAGATGCTGAGACTCAGAAAAAAGAGGCTGTTTTAGAGGCTAAAGAAGAAAGTCAAAGTTATCGTGATAAAATAGACAATGAGTTAAAGGAACGACGTTCAGAAATTCAAAAGCAAGAAAATCGAGTAATTCAACGTGAAGAAACTTTAGATCGTAAAGATGGCGCACTAGATAAACGAGAACAAACGCTTGAGAACAAAGAGAAAAAAGTAACGTCTGACCAAAAACTTGTTGACACAAAACAACAAGAAGCTACTTCACTGATTCAGGAACAACAAGAAGAACTTGAAAGAGTTGCTTCTCTAACACAAACACAAGCACAGACTATTATTATGGACGATACGAAAGAATCATTAAGTCATGAACGAGCTGTTATGATTAAGGAAAGTGATAAGCAAGCTAAATCAGAAGCTGATCGTAATGCTAAAGATTTAGTTGCTCAAGCTATTCAAAGAAGTGCAGCTGACATGGTATCTGAAACAACTGTTTCATTAGTTACCTTGCCAAATGATGAAATGAAAGGCCGTATTATTGGCCGCGAAGGACGTAACATTCGAACATTAGAGACCTTAACAGGGATTGATTTAATTATCGATGATACGCCAGAAGCAGTCGTTTTAAGTGGGTTTGATCCAATTCGTCGTGAAATTGCCAAAATGACTCTTGAAAAATTAATTCAAGATGGTCGGATTCATCCGGCACGAATCGAAGAAATGGTTGAAAAATCACGTAAAGAAATGGATGAAAAAATTCGTGAATTAGGTGAACAAACAACCTTTGATCTCGGACTTCATACAATTCATCCTGATTTAATTAAAACAATTGGTCGATTAAATTATCGTACAAGTTATGGTCAGAATGTGTTAAGCCATTCTATTGAAGTTGCCAAAATAGCAGGTGTGTTAGCCGCTGAATTGGGTGAAGATGTTACATTAGCAAAACGCGCAGGATTGTTACATGATATTGGTAAAGCAGTTGATCATGAAGTTGATGGTTCACATGTGGAAATTGGCCTTGAATTAGCTAAGAAGTATAAAGAAAATGATGTTGTCATCAACACTATAGCTTCACATCATGGTGATGTTGAAGCTAAATATACTATTGCTATTCTTGTTGCAGCGGCAGATGCTGTTTCAGCTGCAAGACCAGGCGCACGAAGTGAATCGTTAGAAAATTATATTCATAGACTTGAAAAACTTGAAGATATTACACATGAATTTAAAGGTGTACAGAAAAGTTATGCAATTCAAGCTGGTCGTGAAGTACGTGTTATTGTCACGCCAAATGAAGTTAATGATATTCAAGCAACTGTCTTAGCTCGAGATATTAAAAACAGAATTGAAGATGAACTCGAATACCCAGGACATATTAAAGTGACTGTCGTTCGAGAAACAAGAGCAATTGAGTATGCTAAATAAAAAAATGATGATTTAAGATTAATTTCTTAAATCATCATTTTTTGTCTATTAAAAAGAAAAAATGTTAAACTAGTTTTATATATAAGAAAAGAGGACAACCATGCGTTTATTATTTGTCGGAGATGTCGTTGGCGATTCAGGTCAACAAATGATTAAAGAGTATTTACCAAAATTAAAAAGAAAATTTCATCCACAGGCTACCATTGTAAATGGTGAAAATGCAACGAAGGGTAGAGGTATTAATGAATCTGTCTATAAAGCATTCCTTCAAACAGGTGCTGATGTTGTAACCATGGGTAACCATACTTGGGATAATAGAGATATTCAAGATTTTATTGGTGGTGCAAAAAAATTAATTAGACCAGCTAACTTCTCAGCAAACCAAGTACCTGGGATTGGACATACAATTATTAATATTAATCAGCAAAAATTAGCTGTGATTGATTTGCAAGGACGTGTTTTTATGTCTCCTTCAGATGATCCGTTTGCAGTTGTTCAAGATATTTTAGAAGAAGTCAAAAAAGAGACTGATTTCATTTTTATTGATTTTCATGCTGAAACAACGAGTGAAAAAGAAGCTATAGCATGGTTCTTAGATGGTCAAGTATCTGCGGTAGTAGGTACGCATACACATGTGCCTACTAATGATGCGCGTATTTTACCTAAAGGAACTGCCTTTATGTCAGATGTTGGTATGACAGGACCATACGATGGTATCTTAGGAATGAAACGTGAAAATGTAATTGGTCGCTTTTTATCGCAAATGCCAACACGATTTGAAGTGGATGAAACAGGTCGTAAAACGTTATCTGCTTGTGTGATAGATATTGATGACAAAACGGGACATGCTAAAAAGATATTCCCTGTATTAATTAATGATGACCATCCTTTTATGGATTAATTTAGAGATAGGAGGGCATCTCGACTATGCCGCAAAAAACAAAACTAACGCCAATGATGATACAATATTTTGACATTAAAGCACAGTATCCTGATGCTTTTTTGTTTTATCGTCTTGGTGATTTTTATGAACTATTTTATGATGATGCTGTTAAAGGGTCGCAATTACTCGAATTAACGTTAACAACACGTAATAAAAAAGCTGATGATCCTATTCCAATGTGTGGCGTACCGCATCATGCTGCTCAAAATTATATCGATATTTTAGTTGAAAAAGGATACAAAGTCGCAATATGTGAACAAGTTGAAGATCCTAAATTAGCTCAAGGTATGGTTAAACGTGAAGTTATTCAGCTAGTAACACCAGGAACAACGATGGATAACGGTGCGAAGGAGTCTAAAGAAAATAATTATTTAACAGCTATTATAGAAGACAACAATAGTTTTGGATTTGCTTATGTTGATTTATCAACAGGTGAATTAAAAACGAGTCGCTTAGATAATTTAGATAATTTAATTAATGAAATAATGAGTTTGAGAACTAAAGAAATTGTGATTAATGATAGTTTGTCTGATGAAACAATCGAAACATTAGAAAAATTAAATATTATGCTTTCTAAACAAGAAATTGTTGAAAATCATGCTGAATCAAGTTATGCGATTCAAGATTTAACAGATTCACTAGAAATCTCGGTTGTAACTGACTTGTTAACGTATCTTTCAGTTACGCAAAAACGAAGTTTAGATCATTTACAAAAAGCAGTTCATTATGAGCCTGATTTTTTCTTGAAAATGGATCATTATTCAAAATATAATTTAGAATTAATGCAAAATATTCGAACGGGCAAGAAGCAAGGTACTTTATTGTGGTTATTAGATGACACAAAAACAGCTATGGGTGGTCGTTTACTTAAACAGTGGATTGATAGACCGCTTATTAACTATGCTGAAATTTTAGACCGTCAAAATAAGGTTGATTTATTGATTAACCATTATTTTGAAAGAAGTACGTTACAAGAAGAGTTAGTTAAAGTTTATGATTTAGAAAGATTGGCAGGACGTGTCGCTTTTGGTAGCGTAAATGGGCGAGATTTAGTTCAACTTAAATTATCGCTTAAACAAGTTCCTAAAATTAAATATGTTTTAGACGAAATTGACGATGGTACTTTTTCTGATGTTATCAATAAATTAGATCCAGTCGATGATATTTCTAATTTAATAGAACGTGCCATTGTTGATGAACCACCTTTATCAGTGACTGATGGTCACCTATTTAAACCGGGGTATAATGATAAATTAGATATTTATCAAGATGCAATGAAAAATGGTAAACAATGGTTAGCTGAAATGGAAGCCAAAGAAAGAAATCTAACGGGGATTAAAAATCTTAAAATTGGATTTAACCGTGTTTTTGGTTATTTTATCGAAGTGACAAAATCTAATATTATTAATGTTCCAAAAGACCGTTATGAACGAAAACAGACGTTGACTAATGCTGAACGTTATATCACACCTGAACTGAAAGAACGTGAAAGTATTATTTTAGGTGCTGAGAGTAAAGCGATGGATTTAGAATATAAATTGTTTGTCGAAATTAGAGATATTGTTAAAAAATCAATTGAACGATTACAGATATTAGCTCAAGGAATTGCCACGTTAGACGTCTTACAAAGTTTCGCGGTTGTTAGTGAAGACTCACATTTTGTAAAACCACAATTATTAAAAGAAGGTCATCAATTGGATATCACAGCTGGTTGGCATCCTGTAGTTGAAAAAGTGATGGGAAAACAAAGCTATATACCAAATGATGTTAGAATGCCTGAAACACTTGATATTTTATTGATTACAGGACCTAATATGTCAGGTAAAAGTACGTATATGCGTCAATTAGCATTAACGGTTGTGATGGCTCAAATCGGTTGTTTCGTACCTGCAGAGGCGGCTAAAATGCCAATATTTGACCAAATATTTACTCGGATTGGTGCAGCAGATGATTTAATTTCAGGTCAAAGTACGTTTATGGTTGAAATGAAAGAAGCTAATCAAGCCTTAGAAAATGCGACTGAGAATAGTTTAATCTTATTTGATGAACTTGGTAGGGGAACGGCAACTTATGATGGTATGGCACTCGCACAAGCGATTATCGAGTATGTGGATAAACATGTACATGCCAAAACACTTTTTTCGACACATTATCACGAATTAACGATACTTGAAGAAACCGTTAGTTCTTTAAAAAATGTCCATGTAGGTGCTATTGAAGAAAATGGTGAATTAATTTTCTTACATAAAATTCAAGAAGGACCTGCAGATAAATCTTATGGGATTCATGTTGCTAAATTGGCGGGAATGCCAGCAGAATTGTTAAGCCGTGCAACATTAATTTTAGATGATTTAGAGCTAAAAAATAAACAATCAGATAGTAAAAAAGAATTACCAACAACCATCAATGAAGATGATACGCAGTTATCTTTATTTGTTAACGAAAACTTGTCAAAGGACCAGTTAGCAGTTGTGGATGAACTTAAAGCACTTAACTTGATGAACATGACGCCAAGAGATATTATGAACGTCTTATATGACTGGCAAGAAAAATTGAACGGATAGAACTGAAGGTGAATGAATGACAAAAATAATTGAACTGCCCACAATTTTAGCGGATCAAATAGCTGCTGGTGAAGTAGTTGAAAGACCTGCATCTGTTGTAAAAGAATTAGTTGAAAATGCGATTGATGCGCATGGCACACAAGTTGATGTAGTCGTTGAGGAAGCTGGGCTTAAATTAATTCAAGTCATTGATAATGGAGATGGCATTGAGGCATCCCAACTGCAGAATGCTTTTAAACGTCATGCCACAAGTAAGATTACTTCAAGAGAAGATTTATTTAAAATCAGTACGCTAGGATTTCGTGGCGAAGCTTTACCAAGTATTGCATCAGTTGCTAAAGTGACTTTGAATACAGCTATTGAAGGGCAACCTGGGGCTGTTATTGCTGTTAACGGTGGTGAGATAGTAGATGAAAAATCATCTGCTAGTCGTAAAGGAACAGAAATAACAGTCTCTGACTTATTTTACAATACGCCTGCACGTTTAAAATATGTAAAGTCTTTGCAAACTGAAATGTCAATTATTAGCGACATGATGAACCGATTAGCAATGAGCCATACAAATATTTCATTTTCTTTAACACATGATGGTAAAGAAGTCTTGAAAACAACTGGAAACGGCCAACTGAAACAAACTATTTCAGCTATCTATGGGGTCAAAAGTGCACGCCAAATGCTTGAATTTAAGGGTCATGATTTAGATTTTAAGATTAGCGGTTATACATCACTGCCAGAATTAACGCGTGCTGGCCGACAGTTTATATCTATTTTAATTAATGGACGTTACGTTAAAAATGTTAATTTAAATAAAGCAATCATTAAAGGATATGGATCAAAATTAATGGTTGGACGCTATCCGATTACAATTTTGAATATTCAATTAGATCCCATGCTAGTTGATGTGAATGTTCATCCAACTAAGCAGGAAGTAAGATTGAGTAAAGAACCAGAATTAACTGAACTTATAAAAAAGATTATCTATGAACGTATTGCTGAAGAAAATTTAATTCCGGAAGCATTAGAGAATTTAAGTTCTAAGAAACGTGAAAAAATAGATACGGATCAATTACAATTTGATTTGAATGAAGCCTCAAGTAAATATCAAGCTAAGCCTAAATTCTCATCAGTACAAACGGATGCAGTAACAAGTGGTGAACCTAAGATTACAATTGGCGAAAATTTAAATCATTTATCAAGGAATATTGAACCAATCTCAATTCAAGTTGCTGAACAATTGGATTCGAAACGAGTTAGCACATTTGAGACACAATATGCTAATGAAATTAATGTGGCACCATTTTCTATTGTTACGCCGGATGAAACAGGCGATGTACAGAAAGAGAATGATGAAGAAATAGCTACCACGAAAAAGAGTGAACAAAGGTTTCCTGATTTAAAATATATTGGCCAAATGCATGGAACCTATTTATTTACAGAATCGGAAGACGGGTTATATATATTAGACCAACATGCTGCACAAGAACGTATTAATTATGAGTTTTATCGTAAGCAAATTGGTGACGTTTCTAGTGACTTGCAAAATCTATTGGTACCGATTGTTCTAGAATATACAGTAAGTGAAGCTATAATTATTACTGAACATACCGATATATTGGAAAAAATCGGACTCATCCTTGAACCATTTGGACAAAATAGTTTCATTATTAGACAGCATCCAACCTGGTTTAAAGAAGGGCAAGAAGAAAGTACGATTCGAGAAATGATTGATTACTTACTCACAGATGGGAAAATAGTGATTGCTGAATTTAGAGAAAAAGCGGCGATTATGATGAGTTGCAAGAGGGCAATCAAAGCAAATCACCACCTTGATGATCGACAAGCTAAGGCATTGATAAGTGAGCTAAAAAATGTTGAAAATCCATTTAATTGTCCACATGGACGACCAGTTTTAGTTCATTTTTCTAATCAAGACATGGAACATTTCTTTAAACGAATTCAAGATTCACATCAAACCGGTCACGAAGGTTAGGCTAAGAATCAATTGTTGCCAAATATTTGGTGATAATTGATTTTTTTGTAAGAAAAGCGATAACTGTATAAATAAGTGGTCTATGGTACACTATTAAAAGCAGATTCATGTAGATTAGGAAAAGTGGGAAAATAATATGTATGAGTATTTTATGGGCCAAATAACGGCTGTAACACCTTTTTATCTTGTTTTAGAAGTTAATGGAATAGGCTATCAAATTTTTGTTGCTAACCCATTTAGGTACCAAGAAGATTCAAAAAAAGTTGTTAAAATTTTTGTTTATCAGGCTATTCGTGAAAATGATATGACGTTATTTGGTTTTTACGATTTAGATGAAAAAAAATTATTTGAAAAATTATTGAATGTTTCAGGAATCGGTCCTAAGAGTGCGCTTGCTATTTTAGCCAATGATGATCATCGTGGTTTAGTTAATGCGATTAATACAGAAGATGTTAGTTATTTAATTAAATTTCCAGGTGTTGGTAAAAAAACAGCACAACAAATCGTGCTTGATTTAAAAGGTAAATTAGATGATATTGAAGGTCAAGCAACCACAATGCCAGGACAACAATCGCTTGATTTCATTCCGGCACAAGCATCACCATTTATGAAAGAAAGTCTTGAAGCTTTATCTGCTTTAGGATATTCTCAACGTGAGATTAAGGCTATTAGTAAGAATCTAGAATCATTCGAAGCAGACTCAACGGATGCTTATCTACGAGAAGGCTTAAAATTATTAATGAAAAAATAAAAGGAGGTTGATAAAATGACAGAACAACGGATTATTTCGAATGAACCGGAAGATAATCAGGAAGAATCCATTGAAAAGTCACTTCGTCCCCAATTTTTATCACAATACATTGGTCAAGATAAGGTTAAAAATGAATTAAGTGTGTATATCCAAGCTGCTAGACAACGTGAAGAGGCACTTGATCATGTATTGTTGTATGGGCCACCTGGGTTAGGTAAAACAACACTTGCAATGGTTATTGCAAATGAAATGCAAGTGCAAATTAAAACAACTAGTGGACCAGCAATTGAAAAATCTGGAGATCTTGTGGCACTTTTAAATGAATTACAACCTGGGGATGTCTTATTTATTGATGAAATTCATCGTTTACCCAAGATGGTTGAAGAAATGTTGTATTCAGCTATGGAAGATTTTTTTGTAGATATTGTTGTTGGCCAAGGCCCAACAGCACATCCCGTTCATTTTCCACTACCTCCATTCACATTGATTGGTGCAACAACACGGGCGGGCCTTCTATCAGCACCGTTACGAGATCGATTTGGGATTGTTGAACATATGGCCTATTATAATCAATCTGATTTGCAAGAAATTGTCATTCGATCAGCAGATATTTTCAATACAAAAATTGAAGAAAGTGGCGCTCATGAGTTAGCTCGACGCTCACGTGGAACACCACGAATTGCGAATCGCCTATTAAAAAGAGTTCGTGATTTTGCAGAAGTTTCTGACCAAAGTGAAATTAACCAAGCAACGGCTGATCATGCGTTAAATCTACTTGCCGTGGATAACCGTGGATTAGATGAGACAGATCGCAAACTTTTAGAGACTATGATTGATTTCTATCAAGGTGGTCCAGTTGGTTTGAGTACGTTAGCAGCCAATATAGGGGAAGAAACAGAGACCATTGCTGAAATGGTTGAACCTTATTTAATGCAAATTGGCTTTATAAAACGCACACCAAGAGGGCGAGTTGCAACAATGGAAGCTTATGAACATTTGAATCGACCTTATGACTTTAACGAGAATAAATAGAGAAGGATGACGATATTTTGACTAAACAACTAAGTACTGAAGATTTCGATTATGAATTGCCTCAAGAATTAATTGCGCAAACACCCTTAGAAGAACGTGATGCATCTCGGATGTTAATCTTGGATCATGAGACAGGTAAAATCAAGGATGATTATTTCTATAATGTAATTGACCAATTAAATGCTGGGGACGCTCTTGTAATGAACGATTCGCGGGTGATGCCTGCTAGAATTCATGGAATTAGACCTGATACTGGTGGCCACATCGAAGTGTTGCTATTGAACAATACTGATGGTGATAACTGGGAAACATTAGTAAAACCTGCTAAAAAAATGAAGGTTGGTTCTGTGATTAGTTTTGGTGATGGCCGCTTAACGGCAACGATCATTGAAGAGCTAGAACATGGTGGCCGCATGATTCGTTTTGAATATGAGGGTATATTTATGGAAATTCTGAATGAACTTGGCGAAATGCCGCTACCTCCTTATATTAAAGAAACGCTTGAAGATCAAGAAATGTACCAAACGGTTTATTCAAAGGAAGTTGGATCGGCAGCAGCACCTACAGCTGGTTTACATTTTACAAATGAATTATTAGAAAAGATTGAAGCTAAAGGTGTTCATCTTGTTTATTTAACGCTACATGTTGGATTAGGGACATTTAGACCTGTTAGTGAAACGAATATTGCAGACCATAAAATGCATAGTGAATTTTATCGTTTAACTGAGGATGCAGCTCAACAATTAAATGATGTTCGTAAATCAGGTGGTAAAATTATTGCGACAGGAACAACTACAATTCGGACACTTGAAACAATTGGCTCAAAATTTAAGGGCGCTATTCAAGCTGACAGTGGTTGGACGGAAATTTTCATTAAACCAGGATATGAATTTAAGGTTGTTGAAGGATTTATAACTAATTTTCATTTACCAAAATCAACATTAGTAATGTTGGTTGCAGCATTTACAGGAAGAGAAAATATTTTAAACGCATATAAACATGCAGTTGATTCTAAATATCGATTCTTTAGCTTCGGCGATGCAATGTATATTAAATAGGATGGAGAATTAATAATGGTAGAGCCCGCAATTAAGTATCGGTTAATCAAAAAAGACAAACGGACAGGTGCCAGACTTGGTGAAATTATTACACCTCACGGAACTTTCCCAACGCCAATGTTTATGCCCGTAGGTACACTAGCATCTGTTAAATCAATGGCACCTGAAGAATTAGACGAACTTGGTGCTAATATTATCTTATCAAACACCTATCATTTATGGTTACGCCCCGGTGAAGATGTCGTACAAGAAGCTGGTGGGTTACATAAATTTATGAATTGGGATAAAGGTATTTTGACTGATTCGGGTGGCTTTCAAGTATTTTCATTAGCAAAGATGCGTGATATTACTGAGGAAGGCGTCAAATTTAGAAGTCATCTAAATGGAGAAAAATTATTCTTATCACCAGAAAAAGCGATCCACATAGAAAATGCTTTAGGTGCGGATATTATGATGAGTTTTGATGAATGTCCACCATTTTCTGAAAGTTATGACTATATTAGCAAATCAGTTGATCGGACAAGCCGCTGGGCTGAAAGAGGACTTGAAGCTCATTTGAATCCGAAAGAACAGGCTTTATTTGGAATTGTTCAAGGTGGCGGTCATCGAAATTTGAGAGAACGAAGTGCGCGTGATTTAGTTTCAATGGACTTTCCTGGTTATTCAATAGGTGGGTTATCGGTAGGGGAATCAAAAGCTGAAATGAACCGCGTTTTAGATTTCACAACGCCATTGTTACCAGAAGACAAGCCACGGTATCTAATGGGTGTTGGTTCAGCTGACGCCTTGATTGATGGGGTGTTACGTGGAATTGATATGTTTGATTGCGTGTTACCAACACGTATTGCTAGAAATGGGACAACAATGACTTCAATGGGCCGTGTTGTTGTAAAAAATGCGAAATATGAACGAGACTTTAGACCATTAGATGAAAACTGTGATTGTTATACATGTAAGAATTATACGCGTGCTTATTTACGTCATCTGATTAAAGCAGATGAAACATTTGGTATTCGTTTAACTAGTTATCATAATTTGTATTTTTTAACACATTTAATGGCTGATGTTCGTCAAGCTATTATGGATGACAACTTATTAGAATTTCGTGAAGCATTTTTTGAACAATATGGATTTTATGATAAAAATCCTAAGAATTTTTAAATTTTTTTGAATAACTGTGGTGTTCAGTCAATAAGTTTGATACCCTTGTGTAGTAAGAAAAAAGAAATAGAGGTGACTTATTAATGCAATATAGTAGTATTTTAATGATTGTGGCTTTATTCGTCTTGATGTATTTCATGATGATTCGTCCACAAAAAAAACAACAACAAAAACAACAAGATATGATGAACCAATTAAAACCTGGGGATGCAGTAGTAACTATTGGTCGTTTACACGGCGTTATTGATAGTTTTGATGAAGAGGCAAAAACTGTTACACTTGATTGTGACGGTATTTTCTTAACATTTGAACGCTCAGCAATCGCACGTGTCCTTCCTGCCGCAGTTAAAGTAGAACCTGCAGCTGCAGTTAAGGAAGAAACAACTACTGATGCAGTTATTGAAACAAAAACTGAAGAAGATAAATTCTCTTCTGACGAAAAATAATTATTTTCAAGTATTAACTTTGTGCTAATCAGAGTTAATACTTTTTTTATTGTCTAGTTTAAGACCAACTTTCTTGTTTATTTTACTAATAAAATGTAAACTTATACTATTGATTTTACTAATAAAGAGGACTGAAACCTCAAAAATGAGAGTGGTGTGGAATAATGGAAACTCAACAAAAGGCCTTATTTATTATCTTTGGTGGAACCGGAGATTTAGCAAAGCGAAAATTGTATCCATCTCTTTTCAAACTATTTGAAAAAGGATTTTTAGATGCCAACTTTGCTGTAATTGGGACTGCAAGACGTCCTTGGACAGATGATTTTTATCAAAACGTTGTTACTGAATCTTTAGTTAATGTTAGCGATGATGCTAATAAAATTGCTGATTTCGTATCACATTTTTATTATCAATCACATGATGTGACTGATGTTGCACATTATATAACTTTAAAAAAATTAGCAGATAAACTTGATGAAAAATACCAAATTGAAGGTAACCGTATGTTCTACTTAGCAATGTCACCTCAATTTTTTGGTACGATTGCGACTCATTTAGGGTCACAAAAGTTAGTAACTAAAAATGGATTCAACCGTTTAATTATTGAAAAACCTTTTGGACGCAATTTTGAAAGTGCTAAAAAGTTAAATGATGAAATTACAAATACTTTTGATGAAGATCAAATATTTAGAATTGATCATTACCTAGGTAAGGAAATGATTCAAAATATTCCAGCAATTCGTTTTGGTAATATTATTACGCAAACATTGTGGAATAATAAGTATATAGATAATATTCAATTAACGTTGAGTGAGTCATTAGGTGTTGAAGAACGTGGCGGGTACTATGAAACGAGTGGCGCTATGCGTGATATGTTCCAAAATCACATTATGCAAGTTGTTTCATTATTAACAATGGACATGCCAAAAGAATTTGTTGCATCAGAAATTCGTAAAGAAAAATTAAAGGCTTTAAAAGCAATCCGTATCTTAAAACCTGATGAAGTTAATAAAAACTTTGTTCGTGGACAATATGGTGCAAATGAGGCAGGAACCGAAAAGGCTTATCGTGAGGAAAAACAGATTTCACCTGATTCAATGATTGAAACATTTATTGCTGGTCGTTTAATGATTGACAATGATCGTTGGGCTGGTGTGCCAGTTTATGTTCGCAGTGGTAAACGTCTTGTCGAGAAAAATACTGAAATCAATATTGTTTTTAAAAATGTTGAAAAAAATATTTTTGGAACAAGTGCTGAACATGAACATTTAGGTAAAGATGTATTAACAATTACAGTTGAACCTGATGAACGATTTAGATTGACGATTAATACTAAAGAAATTGGGCAAGGCTTTAACACGAATAAAACGAATTTAGATTATGTTAATTCACCTGAAACAAAAGCTAAAACACCAGAAGCATACGAAAAGTTAATTTTGGATGCGTTAGATGGAAATGCAATTAATTTTGCTCATTGGAATGAAGTTGCTAAGGCATGGAATGTAGCCGATGTGATTTTAGAGACATGGCATAACGATAATGATGATAAAACGTTATTCCCTAACTATTTAAGTGGATCGATGGGTCCAACGGCTTCAGATAAATTATTAACGGATGATGGTAATTACTGGATATACGATCCTAAAAAGTAAAAAACGTTAATCCTTCGGTATTAATTGAAGTAACTCTTGCATGATAATTTTAATTATTTAGGGAAATATTATTTTAATAGACAAAATATCAGAAGTATTATAGTACGAAAGCGATTATAAAAGTATAAATTTATAAGGAGAGTAATGATGAATAAAATTATTATAGATGAAGATTTTTGGAACATCTTTCCAGATGCACAAATTAATATTATGCTTTTAAAAGATATAGATAATCATCCTAAAGAAAATCAAACCGATTTTTATGATAACATGCTTGAACAAGCTGGGGATAAAGCTCAAAAATATTTAACAAATGAATCATTCAAAGACAATTTAGTCGTGGCTAATTGGCGTGAAGCATACCAAAATTTTAAGAAGAAAAAAGGTGCTCGTTCATCAATTGAAGCTTTACTTAAACGAGTTGATCAGGGTAAAGGTGTGGGTTCAATAAATCCGCTTGTTGACCTGTACAATAGTATTTCATTAGAGTATGGTGTACCTGTTGGTGGTGAAGATACAGATGCTATCAAAGGAGATCTTCATTTAGGTGTTGCTAAAGGTGGAGAAGCTTTTTATCCTTTAGGTGATGATAAAAATGAACCAGCTCTGCTTGGTGAAGTTTTATATTATGATGATGATGGAGCAGTTTGCAGATGCTTAAATTGGCGAGATGGTAAAAGAACAATGTTAACAGATGATACAAAAAATGCTGTTATGGTAATGGAATCTGTCAATAAAGAACAGAATGAAATTATTGATGAGGCAATGTTACAATTACAAAAGTCTATTAAAGATAATCTTAATGTAGAAGGTAAAATTTTTAAATTAAATAAGGATAATTCTGTTATAGGTGAATAATATGAAGTACCTCATAATTGTTAAACATAAGTTTAACGATAATGAGGTATTTTTATATCTTAATGGACAATAAAGAGCAATTAATTTGAAAAGGAACGTGCGTTCGTGTAAAATTGCATGAAAAGGATGTGGGACTAATGGCTGAATTAAATGGTATTACAATAGACGATAATTTATTAAAAAGAAAAATTATCCATGTCGATATGGATGCTTTTTATGCGTCAATTGAAGAGCGTGAACATCCTGAATTTATTGGACAACCATTAGTTATTGCCCAGGATCCTAGAAAAAATGGTGGTCGTGGTGTTGTTGCTACAGCAAATTATGAGGCAAGAAAATTAGGTATCCATTCTGCTATGGCAGCCCAAGAAGCTTATGAAATTTGTCCTAAAGCTATTTTTAAATCGCCTGATTTCACACTATATAAAGAAGTTTCAAGACAGCTTCATGAAATATTTCATGAATATACAGAAATGATTGAGCCAATTGCATTTGATGAAGCCTATCTTGATATTACACAGAATAAAAAAGAAATTAAAAGTGCTATTCAAGCAGCGCACATGATTCAAAGAGAAATCTATCAAAAATTACATTTAACCTGTTCAACGGGTGTTTCTTATAATAAATTTTTAGCAAAACTAGCGTCCGATTACAATAAACCAGCTGGAATGACATTAATTCTGCCAGAAGATGTCATTCCTTTTTTATCTGAATTGCCAATTGGTAAATTTAGAGGCGTTGGAAAAAAAACAGAACCAAAAATGATTAATCAAGGTATCCTTACTGGAAAAGAATTATTAGAAAAATCTGAAGTTGAATTAATTCAACAATTTGGTAAATTAGGGTACTTCTTATATAAACGAGTACGAGGTGTTGATGATCGTCCAGTCGAGTGGCAAAGAGAGAGAAAATCGATTGGTAGCGAGCGAACATACGGGAAGTTATTGATGACAACGGATGAAGTTGAAACACAACTTAGGTATATTGCACATTTAGTTTCAGAAACGTTGAGTAAACAACAAAAACATGGGAAAACGTTAGTCATTAAAGTTCGCTATCAGGATTTTACGACGCTAACAAAAAGATTAACATTGGAAGAATTTATTCGTAATGATGCAGCAACTATTTATTTTTATGGACGACAGATTTTTGACGATATATTGGGTGCAGAAAAGGGAATTAGGTTACTTGGATTAACGATGACAAATTTAGCACCAATTGGTTTTGAAAATATGAAACTACCATTATTTGGGAAAAAAGACACAAAACAGCCTTTGTAATTGGCCTCAATAACCGTTATACTTAAGAGCAACTTTGGAAACGAAAGAAGACTAAACATGAAAATTACATGGCTTGGACAATCTAGTATTCAAATTGTTACTGACGATAAGTTGACGATCTTAATTGATCCATTCATTAAAGATAATCCGTTAGTTAAAACGACTATTGACGAATTAAATCCAGATTATATTTTAGTGACGCATGCACACTACGATCATGTGGGTGATACAATTGAGTTAGCAAAAAAATCAGGGGCTAAAGTCGTTACAATCAATGAACTAGCTAATTATTTTGAAGATGAGGGTTTAATTGTTGAGCCTTTAAATTTTGGTGGTCAGCTTAAATTACCTTTCGGTTCAGTAAAACTTATTCCCGCGTGGCATACTGCTGCCTTGGTAATTGATGGTACAGCGAGAACATTAGGTGTAGCTGCAGGGTTTGAATTGCATATTGATGGGAAAGTCTTGTATCATGCAGGAGATACGGCTTTATTTTCAGATATGAAGTTAGTTAATCATATGGAACCTGTTGATTTAGCATTTTTACCGATTGGTGATACTTATACAATGGGTTTAGAAGATGCTGCAATTGCAGCTGAATTTGTACAGGCAAAAAAGGTTGTTCCAATTCATTACAATACGTTTACCAAAATTGAACAAAATCCAGTTGAATTTGTTCAATTATTGAATGATGGTGTGGGGATTATTCCCGAGATTGATATTCCATTTGAGTTCTAAGAAGGAGTCATTTAAGTGAAAATTGAGTTAGAAATTTTAAAAAAAATTAAACAATTTGATACGATTATTATTCATCGTCATCAAAGTCCAGACCCTGATGCAATTGGATCTCAATCGGGGTTAGCAGCAATTATTCGTGCTAGTTTTCCTGACAAAAAGGTTTATCAAGTTGGTGCGCCCTCAGCTGGATTAGTATGGATTAGTGACCAAGATGAAATTTCTGATGAGACGTATAATAATGCACTCGTCATCGTGATTGATACGGCTAATCGTCCAAGAGTTGAAGATGATCGATATACAAGTGGTGCCTACCTAATTAAATTGGATCATCATCCCAATGAAGACGTTTATGGTGATTTAGTTTGGGTGAAAACAAATGCATCAAGTAGTTCTGAATTAGTTATGGATTTAGTTGATGGCGTTGGTGGAGAACTTGTAGTTACTGATGATGCGGCTAGGATGTTATACGCCGGAATTGTTGGCGATACAGGTCGATTCATGTATTCAGCAACAACTGCACATACGATGCAAGTGGTTGCTGAATTAATGACTTATCATTTTTCAACTACTAAAATAAACCAAAAAATGGACAATATTACCGCAGGTGTCGCTAAGTTATCAGGATATGTATATGATAATTTAGTTATTACAGAACATAAAGCAGCATATGTCATATTGACACATGACTATCTAGATTCAATAGAGTTGGGCGATGCTGGTTCATCTCAAATTGTACCTTTACCAGGTAAAATTATTGAAGTTCAATGTTGGGCAATTTTTGTGCAGCAAAAGGATGGTAGCTATCGCGTTCGATTACGATCAAAAGGTCCTGTAATCAATCAGTTAGCAAAAGAGCATGATGGTGGTGGACATCCCATGGCCAGTGGTGCAAGAGCTAAAGACCAAGCAGAGTACGAAGAAATAGTTAAATCACTTGATGATTTAGCTAAGACATATACGGGAGAATAAAATGCCAGAAAATTTTAAAAATTTTGGATTGAAATCGTATCTTTTAAAAGCGATTGAAGCAATTCATTTTAATGTACCAACAGAAGTTCAACAACGCTTAATACCAGTTGTTTTAAAGGGTAAAAGCGTTGTAGGTCAATCACAAACGGGTAGTGGTAAAACACATACTTTCCTATTACCAATCTTTAATCAACTTGATCCTTCAAATAATACGGTTCAAGCAGTTATTACGACACCAAGTCGTGAACTTGCTTACCAAATTTATGAAGCTGCTAAGCAATTGGCAGAATTTAGTCCCGAACCTATTCATATTCAAAATTATGTTGGTGGGACAGATAAACAGCGTCAAATCGATAAATTAAGTAGAAGACAACCACAAATTGTCATTGGGACACCTGGACGTATTGCTGATTTAATGAGCAGTAACGCTTTAGATATTCATAATGCATCAACTTTAGTTGTAGATGAAGCAGATATGACACTTGATTTAGGGTTTTTGAAAGAAACTGATCAAATTGCATCTGCATTACCTTCTGATCTTCAAATGATGGTGTTTTCAGCAACTATTCCACAAAAATTACAACCATTTTTAAAGAAATACATGAAGAACCCAGTAGTTGAAGAAATTGCAGCTAAATCAGTTATTAGTGATACGATTGAAAACTGGATTATTCCAACGAAGGGTCATGATCGTAATGAAGTTATTTATCAATTAATTACGATGGGACAACCATATATCGCACTTATTTTTGCAAATACAAAAACACGTGTTGATGAAATTGTTGAGTATTTACGTGGTAAGAATTTAAAAGTTGCTAAAATTCATGGTGATGTGCCAGCTCGTGAACGAAAACGTGTCATGAAAGAAGTTCAAAATTTAGATTTTCAATATGTTGTCGCAACTGATTTGGCAGCGCGTGGAATTGATATTGAGGGTGTTTCACATGTCATCAATGATGATATTCCAAATGATTTAGAATTCTTCATTCATCGTGTTGGACGTACTGGTCGTAACGGTTTGAGTGGTATTGCGATGACGTTATATGAACCAAATGAAGAAAATAAAATTGCTGAGTTAGAAGCAATGGGGATTAAATTTGCACCTAAAGATATTAAAAAAGGTGAAATCGTTGATTCTTATGATCGTAATCGCCGTGAAAATCGTAAACAAACCAAAGATCCTTTAGCTCCAGTAATCAAAGGAATGGTTAAAAAAGAGAAGAAAAAACGTAAACCTGGATATAAGAAAAAGATTCAAAAAGCAATTAAACGTAAAGATCAAATGGATCGTCGCGTTAACAGAAAACAAAATCGTAAAGAGTCGTAAGCTTAATTTGACAATTTGAGTCGATTTCAATATAATTTTTATTAGAAACAGGGATAAATTTAAATAGCCTAACAGAAACATTTCATTTGCTGAGAGAAATGATTATTTAAAAAAGCTGCCTTGTGTTAAGTATTAATAGAATGACGTCCACTCAACGTTATCGAGTTTAAGAGGTAAACGACTAAAACATCGTTGCAAGTAAGGTGGTACCGCGCTATAAGCGTCCTTACTCGCAGCGGTGTTTTTTGCTTAAAAATAGAAGGGAAGTCACACTTATGAAAAAAATGACAAGTACTGAAATACGCCAAATGTATTTAGATTTCTTTAAAGAAAAAGGCCATACAATTGAACCTAGTGCCTCATTACTACCTGTGGATGATCCCACATTACTGTGGATTAATTCCGGTGTTGCAACTTTAAAAAAATATTTTGATGGATCAGTTGTACCAGAAAATCCTAGAATTACGAATGCCCAAAAAAGTATTCGTACGAATGATATCGAGAATGTTGGTAAGACAGCACGTCATCATACGTTATTCGAAATGTTGGGTAATTTCTCAATTGGGGATTATTTTAAACCAGAAGCAATTAATTGGGCTTGGGAATTATTAACAAGTGAAAAATGGTTCGCATTTGATGCTGAAAAACTATACGTTACTGTTTACCCAAAAGATTTGGAAGCAAAACGTATCTGGTTAGAAGAAGTTAAGTTACCAAAGGATCATCTAGTAGAAGTAGAAGATAACTTTTGGGATATTGGACAAGGACCTAGTGGACCTGATACAGAAATTTTTTATGATCGTGGACAAAGTTTTAATAACTTAGCTGAGGATGATGACGAAAATTATCCTGGTGGCGAAAATGAACGTTATCTAGAAGTTTGGAATATCGTGTTCTCTGAATTTAATCACACACCTGAAAATAACTATGAACCACTACCTCATCAAAATATTGATACGGGGATGGGTTTAGAACGTGTTGTTTCGATTTTCCAAAATGCAAAAACTAATTTTGAAACAGATTTATTCTTACCCTTAATTGATGCAACTGAAAAAATGAGTAATAATAAAAAATATGATGATAATGCCCAAGATGATATTTCATTTAAGGTTATTGCAGATCATGCGCGTGCAATTTCATTTGCCATTGGTGATGGCGCTTTACCTTCTAATGAAGGACGTGGCTATGTTATTCGTCGATTAATTCGTCGTGCAGTGATGCATGGACAAAAATTAGGGATAGAAGGATCATTTTTAACGCAACTTGTACCTGTTGTTGGTAATATTATGAAGGATTATTATCCGGAAGTTTTAGAACAATCAGAGTATATTTCTAAAATTGTTCGTTCTGAAGAAGAACGATTTAATGAAACATTAAAAGATGGATTACAGTTATTAAATAATCTTATTTTAACGACTAAAAAAGAAAATAAAGTAGAGCTAACTGGTGCTGGTGTCTTTAAATTGTACGATACTTATGGTTTTCCATTTGAATTAACGAAAGAATATGCCGAAGATGAAGGATTATCTGTAGATCAAGTAGGGTTTAACGCTGAAATGCAACAGCAGAAGGATCGTGCTCGTGCTGCACGTAGTAATGCTAAATCAATGGGTGTTCAAAATGGGATGTTAACAGATATTAAAACAATTAGTGAATATGTTGGTTATACACAAGCTAATGTGGATGACGCCAAAGTGGTTGATTTAATTGTGGATAACGAGTTAGTAGATAACATAAAACCAGGTGATAACGCTCAAGTTATTTTTTCAAAAACACCATTTTACGCTGAAATGGGTGGACAAGTTGCTGATAAAGGAACTATCAAAGATACAGAAGGCAATGTTATTGCTGAAGTTGAAGAAGTTCAACATGCACCTAATGGACAAAATTTACACGCCATTAAAGTTCTTGCAGCAATGAAAAAAGACCAATTAGTGACACTAGAAATTAATCAAGATTTCCATAAAAAAGTTGAAAAAAATCATACGGCGACACATTTACTTGATCAAGCATTGCGAGATGTTCTGGGCGAACATACACATCAAGCTGGGTCATTAGTCGAACCCACTTATCTACGGTTTGATTTTACAAATATTGGTTCCGTTTCAGAGAAACAGTTAAAACAAGTTGAAAAGATTGTTAACGATAAGATTTGGGCTGAGTTAGCTGTTGAAACTGTTGAAACAGATATTGATTCTGCTAAAAATATGGGTGCCATTGCTTTATTCTCAGAAAAATATGGAAAAATTGTGCGGGTTGTGAAAATTGGCGATTATTCAATTGAATTCTGTGGTGGTACGCACGTTTCAAATACGAGTGAAATCGGCTTATTTAAAATTATTTCTGAATCAGGTGTTGGTGCCGGCGTTCGTCGTATTGAAGCAGTAACTTCTAAAGAAGCTTTTGATTTCTTAAACGGACGTAACGAACTCTTAGAAACAGTAGCACAACAAGTAAAAGTAAATAAAGTCGTAGAAGTTTCAAATAAAATTGAACAATTACAAAGTGCATTAAAAGTAAGTGAACAACAAATTCAAGCATTTGAAGATAAAATTGCTAGCCAACAAGCTGGGGATGTTTTCAAAAATAAACAAGAAATTAATGGTAAAACGTTAATTGCAGCAAAAGTTTCAGTTTCAGGGATGTCTCAATTACGTCAATTGGCTGACCAATGGAAAACCCAAGAATTATCAGATGTTTTGGCTATTGGAACAACAAGTGATGACGGTAAAGTTAATTTAATTACGGCAGTTAGTGCTGATGGCATTAAATCAGGATTAAAAGCGGGCGATTTAATTAAGACGATTGCGCCACTTGTTGGCGGTGGTGGCGGTGGCCGACCAGACTTAGCTCAAGCAGGTGGTAAAAATCCAGCAGGTTTAGCTGATGCAATCAAAGAAGCAGCAAATTGGTTAAATAATCAAACCAAATAATAATTAAAGGAGTATTTATCTAATAATAAATAGATAAATACTCTTTATTATATTACGGCTTGATTACATCAGCTTGTTTTGATTGTCGAATGGTCCTTTTTTTAGTAGAATAGAGCTAGGTTAATAAATTGATGGGGGTGCCACGTTATGAGTTCATTAGATAAAACAATGTTCTTTAATTTTGACGAAAATAATAAAAAAGATGTCCACGATACATTGGTAACTGTTTACCAATCATTAGAAGAAAAAGGGTACAACCCTATTAACCAGATTGTTGGCTATTTGTTATCGGGCGATCCTGCTTATATTCCTAGATTTAATGACGCACGTAATTTAATTAGAAAATATGAACGCGATGAAATTGTTGAAGAGTTAGTTAAAAATTACTTAAATACAGAAGAAAAGTAGGAAATTAAATGAGATTAATGGGCTTGGATATTGGTTCAAGAACGGTCGGCGTTTCAATGAGCGATTTATTAGGATGGACTGCCCAAGGCGTTGAAATTATTCGTATTAATGAAGACAGAAGTGACTTTGGTATTGAACGTGTCAAAGAATTGGTTACAGAGTATGAAGTAACTGGCTTTGTACTCGGCTTACCCAAAAATATGAACAACTCATTAGGCCCTCGTGCTGAAGCTGCGCAAAAGTACGGCGAGTTATTAGTTGAAACTTTTGGCTTGCCAATTGATTTTCAAGATGAACGGTTGACAACTGTTGAGGCAGAACGTATGCTTGTTGAACAGGCCGATACATCAAGAAAAAAAAGAAAAAAAGTTATTGATAAACTTGCTGCAAGCCTAATTTTACAGAATTATTTAGATGGTAAAGGCAAATTAACTAAAGAATAAAGTGAGGTCACAATATGAATAATGAAGAAGAAAACCAACAGATTACATTAGTAGATGATAACGGTAATGAAACACTTTTTGAAGTTCTGTTTACCTTTGAATCTGATGATTACAATAAATCATATATTATGCTTTATCCACTTGGCTCAGAAGCTGATGAAGAGGTTGAAATTCAAGCTTACTCATTTAGTCCTAATGAGAATGGTGAAGCAACTGAAAGTGATTTAGAACCAATCGAAGACGATGATGAATGGGATATGGTAGAAGAAGTATTGAATACCTTCCTTTCAGATGAAAGTATGCAATAGAAGATTATTTAAAAAGTTGAGCCAAATTGGTTTAACTTTTTTATTTTGTTTTAAATTATATATTATGGACTATGATACACATATCTCTTTTGATCAATTCGTGGTAAAATTATTTTTAAATGATTAAATGTAAGGAGGGTGTTCATTGGAAAATCAAAAGAATAGATATAAGACTAAAATCGGTAAAAAAGTGTATACAATTATTGGATCAGAATCAGACACACACATGGACGCCGTAGCAACATTGGTGAAAAATGAATTTCAATCAGTGAAGGACATGCTACCTGAAATAGATGATGAACAAGTAGCGATATTAGTAGCTATCAACGCAGTTTCAGATCAAATTAAATTACAAGAAAAATTAAATGAAATTAATGGTGAAACACAAGTAAAGGAGTAATATTATGACAGTTTCTTTAATTGTTATCTTTTTATTAATTGTGTCATTTTTTAACGGTTATAGAAAAGGATTAGTATTAACGCTTTTGAGAATTGTAGGATTTATCGCTATCTATTTATTTGCTAAAGTTTTAACAAATCCTGTTACTATTTGGTTGGGAGAACGTTTCCCTAAAATTATGGAAACTGATAAGACATCTATTACGAACCATCTTCAGACTAACTTTTATTCGATGATTGTATTTGCGGCTTTATTTGTGGTTGGCGGTATACTCATTAGAGGTATTATTAGAGTAATAAATTCTGTTACAAAATTACCAGTTATTCATCAGGTGAATTCACTAATTGGTGGGGTTCTATCGGTTATACTGATGTTTGTTTTTATTTTTATTGGGTTAATTATTTTGTCGGCTTGGCCTAATCAAAAAGTTAATGAAGCTGTTTTAGAATCGACGGTTGCTCAAAAAATACTAACAGATACGCCAACAATAGCTAAAAAGATGTTCATTACAAATACATCATCTACAGATTAAATGTTAGGAGAATTAAAGTATGAACGAAAAAGGATTAAAGACATTAGAATATCAAAAAGTTAAACAACAAATTCAAACATTTATATCTACTGAATCTGGACAAGAAGAAGTTAAGGCATTAGAGCCGATGACTAATCTCGAAAAAATCCAAAAGGATTTAGACGAAACACAAGATGCTGTGAAGATATTGCGACTCCGCGGTGGCATTCCTTTACCACAATTAGTCAACGTTAAGCCACATATGAAACGGTTAGATATGGGAGCTTCTTTGAATGGTAAAGAGCTATCTGCTGTTGGTCGTGTACTACGAACGACTAATGAGGTTAAATTATTTTTTAAAGATTTAGCAGATTCTGAAATTGAATTAACGAGATTATTTGAATGGATAGAAAAGCTTGAAAATCTACCTGAAATTAATCGTAGGTTGAATCAGTCAATTGAAAATGATGGTCACATTACTGATGAGGCTTCACCAGTATTGCATAATATTCGACAAAATATTTTACGCTCGGAAAGTGCCATTAGAGCTAAACTACAAGAATTTACGCGTGGTAAAAGTGCTAAATATTTAAGTGAAACATTAATTACAATTAGAAATGAACGTTACGTTATCCCTGTTAAGGCAGAATATCGTGGTCAATTTGGTGGCGCTGTTCATGACCAAAGTGCAACAGGACAGACCTTATTTATTGAACCGCAAGCAATTGTCGAGATGAATAATCATTTACGCGAACAGCAACTTGCTCAAGCAGATGAAGAACGTCGTATTTTGGCAGAGTTATCTGAATTAGTTGCACCTTTTACAGCAGAAATTTTAGAAAATGCTTATATTTTAGGACATTTCGATTTTGTTAATGCAAAGGCACAATATGCAAGCTCAATTAAAGCAACTGAACCAGCAATTAGTGTTGAAAATGACATTTTTTTAAGACAAGCACGTCATCCTTTATTGGATAGTAAAAAAGTAGTTGCTAACGATATTATGTTAGGAAAAGATTATCAAGCAATTGTTGTTACGGGACCTAATACCGGTGGTAAAACAATTACGTTAAAAACATTAGGCTTAATTCAGATGATGGGACAATCAGGTTTAAATATTCCAACAAATGAAGGTAGTCGTATTGGTATTTTTGAAGATATCTTTGCAGATATTGGGGATGAACAATCGATTGAACAGAGCTTAAGTACATTTTCTGCTCATATGACTAATATCGTTTCTATTTTAGCTAATATTAACGAACATTCATTAGTTTTATTTGATGAATTAGGAGCTGGAACGGATCCACAAGAAGGTGCAGCTTTGGCGATTGCAATTCTTGATGCTGTTGGAGAAAAAGGTAGTTATACAGTTGCTACAACACATTATCCCGAATTAAAAGCGTATGGGTTTAATCGTGCTGGAACAATTAATGCTAGTATGGAATTTGATAGTGAAACGTTACAACCAACTTATCGATTATTAATTGGAATACCTGGTCGTAGTAATGCGTTTGATATTTCTCGTAAAATTGGGTTAGCGTCAAATGTTGTTGATCAAGCGCAAAACTTGACCAATCAAGATAGCCAAGATTTGAATGAAATGATTTCTGACTTAATGAGTAAGCGAAAAAAGGCAGAAGATGAGACACTGGCATTAAAAGCACAACTAGAAGATTCAACGAAATTACATGATGACCTAGCTAAACAGTATGCCGAGTTTGTTGCGCAAAGAGAGTCAATGACGGATAAGGCTAAGGGAAAAGCTAATGAAATCGTGGCAGAAGCAGAAATAAATGCAGATAAAATAATAAAAGAAATTCGCCAAATGCAGATGCTTCAAGGACAAGCTGTTAAAGAACATGAATTAATTGATGCAAAATCACAATTATCACAAATGCATCAACCAACAAATGCTTTGAAGAAAAATAAGGTCCTACAACGAGCTAAAAATAAACAAGAATTCCATGTGAACGACGATGTCTTAGTTAAAACTTATGGTCAACAAGGTGTTTTAGTTAAAAAAATGAGTAAGACAGAGTGGGAAGTTCAACTTGGTATTCTAAAAATGAAAATTAATGAAAACGACCTTCAAAAAGTTCATATCGAGAATGATAAAAAGGATAGAACCATTTTTAAAAATGCGGCTTCAACAAGCGTTTCAACATCGCTTGATCTTCGTGGACAGCGCTATGATGATGCAATGAGCCAAGTTGATCAGTATATTGATTCTGTTTTACTTGCTGGATATGCTTCTGTTACTATTGTTCATGGTAAAGGGACTGGAGCCTTAAGAACTGGAATAACAGATTATTTGAAATCAAATCGTCATGTTAAGTCATTTGAATTTGCAGCACCCAATGCTGGTGGAAATGGCGCAACTATCGTAGAATTCAAGTAACGTTTACTTTTTGTAAGCAAAAATGTGGCGTGGTATTATTTTCTTTGATATGATGGTCACATAAATAATAAAAGGGGGAATTCAAATGGTACAAGCAATTACAGATAAAGAATTTGAAAAAGTAACAGATTCAGGTGTAACATTGACAGATTTTTGGGCAACATGGTGTGGTCCTTGTCGTATGCAATCGCCAGCTATTGAAGATTTAGAACAAGAAATGGGCGATAAAGTAAAATTTTCTAAAATGGATATTGATCAAAATCCAGCAACAGCACAATCTTTTGGTATCATGAGTATTCCAACTTTAATGATTAAAAAAGATGGCGAAGTTGTTGATACAATCGTCGGTTATCATTCAAAAGATCAGGTTAAAGAAGTTTTAGCACAATATATTTAGTAATTAAAAAGAGCTGACTTTTAAAGTCAGCTCTTTTTAATTATCTATTCGATAATTATTCAGTTTCAGTTGGTACTTTGAAGTGAAATTGGTCAGTTGGTTCTGTCATATTAGGATCTTTTAAATCAGTTTGAACAATAATTGAAACACCGGATTTATTATTTTGATTTTCAATTATTGTTTCTGATGTGAAACCACTTTGAATTTGGATAGTTTCAGCAATAAACCCAGCTTCTAGGTTAAAATCAGCAGACTTAATCTGATTCTGTCTGAAGGTAACAATATTACCAGATAGTAACCAAGTTTGCTTGTCTTTTTTTTCTTTAACCACTTCAAGAGTACCCCAATTTGCCTTTTCAAAAAAGGTAATAAGGTCTGCAATATTAGCGAGGTTAGCATTACGGGCCATTTTTTTACCAACCCAGTATAAAATTGTTGTATCCGTACCAATTACTTCTGGTATTAAACTATCGCGAATAAGTTCATATGCGAATGTATCATTGTTGTCAGCTGATAATAAATTTTCAATCAAATTTGGTTTCATATGGATCTCCCTCTGGATATATAATATACAAGTATTATACCGTTATTTAAGATTAGATGATATTGATTTTTCATAAATTAATGTTAAATGACTAGACTTGAATTTTGAGTAAAGACAAGTCATAATTAAGATTGATAAGTAATCGAAAAAGAGGTTAGAAAATGAATAATCAAGCAATTGGATTTATTGATTCAGGTGTTGGTGGATTAACAGTTGTAAAAGAAGCACTTAAACAATTACCAAACGAAAAAATATACTATTTAGGTGATACAGCTAGAATGCCATATGGACCTCGGCCCTCAGAACAAGTTTTAGAATTCACTTGGGATATGACATCTTTTTTGTTAAGTAAAGGGATAAAAATGTTAGTGATTGCTTGTAATACAGCAACGGCTGCTGCCTTGGATGATTTACGAGAAAAATTAGCAATCCCAGTGATTGGTGTTATAAAACCAGGAAGTAGAGCGGCAATTAAGTCATCTAAAAACCAAAGAGTAGGCGTTATTGGGACGGAAGGTACGATTAAAAGTAGCGCATATAGTAATACGTTACATGAAAAAAATCCTAATTTATTTGTGACGAGCTTACCTTGTCCAAAGTTCGTCCCAATTGTCGAGAGTGATCAATACGAATCAGAAATCGCTGAACGAGTTGTTAATGAAACGTTAGCTTTTTTTGATGATAAAAACATTGATACACTAGTCATGGGCTGTACTCACTATCCATTACTCAGACCTTTTATTCAAAATGCGGTTGGTGATAAAGTAACGTTGATTGATTCAGGAGCTGAAACAGTTAACGATGTTTCAACTATCTTAGATTATTTTAATATTGCGGCTAAAAGTGAAGCAAAAATTGAACATGAATTTTTTACGACGGGTGATGCGAATGATTTTAACGAAATTGCATCAGGTTGGTTAGGATTAGAAAATATAAATTCTAAAACAATTCATTTAGGACAGGGAGACTAACATGCGTAAAAATGAGAATCGAGATAATTTAGAAGTTAGACCAGTCTCAATTACAAAATTAAGTCTTAAGGAAGTCGATAGTGCGATTGAATACCAGTTGGGCTTGACTAAGGTAACAATTTTAGTTAACGAAACAGATAACATTGGTGAATTGAAAGTAGACGTTAATCAGTGGTTGAGTGCTCAAAGCAATGTCAAAATTGAATTGATTTTATCATCGCTTAAGACGGCCTTGGCAGAAACATTAAAAGATACTGGATTTAATTTACAAGTACAAATCATGCAAGCTGATGGGGATATTATTGCAACAGTTATTAATGCGAGTTATGTAGCAATTCAAAATTTATTGTTAAAGAGTAACGGTCAAAAATTAAAACCATTTTCAGCGATTAATGTTGGTTTCATTCATGATGAGTTATTTGCTGATTTAACAAGTGAAGAAGAGGAAACAGCCGATAGTCATTTATTAATTGTTCAAAATGAATCAGGGGCTTTTTTACAATTGAATTTTGAAAAATCTAATGCTGATTTACTTGGTGACAAATTAACGCAACTTTTAGGTGGAGCAATGTCAGGATTATCAGAATTAATGGGTAATTCGCAGAAGAAAACCATTTTAATTCAAAATGAACATATTGAGAATCAAAAAGATGTGATTTTAATTGCAACTAAAAATGAAGGAAAAGCGACTGAATTTAAACGTTTTTTTAATCCACTAGGATTTAAAGTTACTACGTTGTTGGACTATCCTGAATTACCAGATGTTGAAGAAACTGGGAAAACATTTGAAGAGAATGCAAGATTAAAGGCAGAAACAATTTCACAATTAACACAATTACCTGTTTTAGCAGATGATTCTGGTTTAATGGTGGACGCCTTAGATGGTCGACCAGGTATATTTTCTGCTCGTTTTGCTGAGGACCATAATGACGCTGCGAATAATGCGAAATTATTACATGAAATGACTGACGTGCCGAAAGACAAAAGGACTGCAAATTTCCATACAACGTTAGTTTTTGCAAAACCTGGTAACGAGTCACTAGTTGTAGACGGTGAAGTGGCTGGAGAAATTTTGGGTATACCACGTGGAGATAACGGATTTGGTTATGACTCACTTTTTTATGTACCTGAATTATATAAGTCTATGGCTGAACTGACTGAAGTAGAAAAAAATAAAATTAGTCATCGCGGTCGTGCAACCGTCAAGTTAATGTCAAATTTTAATGATTGGTGGGAAAAATAAGATGAAGTGCTTAGTTGTGAGTGATAGTCATGGAGATCGTGATATATTAGAATCTATTTTAGTACATAATAAAAATCAAGTTGATGTATTTTTTCATTGTGGCGATTCAGAATTAGAAGCAAATGATCCGCTTTTTAATAAATTTGATGGTGTCCTAGGAAACATGGATTTTGATATGAATTTTCCAGAAGAATTAGTTGAAATTGTGAGCGGGGAAACTATCTATCTCTCTCACGGGCATCTGACTAACGTTAAAACAGGACTGTTCACACTTGAATTAAAAGCTAAGGCTAATCATGCTAAATTCGTATTTTTTGGACATACTCATGAATTAGGATGTGAGATGACTGACGATGGCGTATTAATTTTAAATCCTGGGAGCATTAGTCTTCCTAGAGGGATGTATCAAGGGATTGGTGGAACATATGCGATAGTAGAAGCAAACGAAAAAAATGTTCACGTCTCATATTTCACTAGACAGCATAAATTAATACCAGAATTAACTTGCGAGTTTAAACGTAAATAGCGAAAAAAAACCTCTAAACGAATTTTATCGTTTAGAGGTTTTTAAAATTTAAGCTAGCATAAAAAGTGATTTGTATAGGAAAACGGCACAAATGCCGGCTGCAATTGGTGCAACGACTGGGACCCAACTATAATCCCATTGTGAGTTACCTTTATTTTTAAGAGGTAATAGTTGATGTAGTAAACGTGGAGCAAGATCACGAGCTGGGTTTAGGGCTGGGCCAGTTGCGCCACCCAATGATGCAACTAATACAAGGACTAAGAAACCTAATCCGAGATGAGCTGTTCCGAGGTTATCGGAGAAAAATGGTGCTTTTGTAATACCAATGGCGCCAAATATCAAAATGAAAGTACCAACAAATTCATTAATAAAACCATTTAATTTACTTTGAGCGGCATCAATAGTTGAGAAAGTACCTAAAATACGTTCAGGATCAGTTGTTTGATCATAGTAAGGTTTGTAGGCTGCAACAACAATAGCTTGTCCAACGAATGCACCTAAAAATTGTACTGTCATGTAGGGAAGTACTTCACCCCATGGGAACAAACCAGAAAAAGCTAATCCTAAAGTGAAAGCTGGATTAATATGATTTGCTGAAATACTACCAAAGATTAAGGCGGGAATCATAACACCGAATCCATAACCGAAGGCGATTAAAGCCCAATCACTACCATGTCCTTTTGTATGCCCAAGTTCGACATTGGCCACCGAACCATTACCTAAAATAACCATAATTGCTGTACCAATAAATTCTGCAGCTAATCTTGTTGTTAATGTATAATCCATTGTATCCTCCTATTTTTGTTCGCAATATTTATTATGTTACCAATATTGCGAACAAATGTAAATATTTATTAATAATTGGCTCGATTTTTAAAAAAAATTAGTGTCTGCGTTCAATTTATTATAAAATAGGAGTTGTTCTAAAAGTTTGGAAGGAGGACCTATTGAATGATAGCTAAGTCTATTGAAAAAATGTTATCCGAAAACCAGGAACACTTTTTAATTCCAGCTGAAATTGTTGCTAATGTACAAGAAAATAACTTCCTGGATCACGCACTATTGGTTTTAACAAAAGTTCATTATGCTAAAATTCCCGTTTTAGATAATGATTATAAGTTTAAAGGATTGTTATCCTTGTCTATGATTACTGAGACAATGTTAGGATTAGATGAATTGGATGTCAGCCGATTACACGAAGTTCGTGTTAAAGATGTTATGGAAACTGATATTCCCACTATTCAAGATCCTTACGATATTGAGAATGTTTTGCACTTACTTGTGGACCATCCCTTTTTATCAGTTGTTTCTTCTGAGGGCAGTTTTACAGGTATCGTGACACGTCGTGAGCTTATGAAAAGTATGAATCATATTGCTCATGAATTTGAAAAAGAGTATATAGTTCAAGATATTGAAACTAAAGAAAGAAAATAAATAATATGAAATATTAGGAGAATGATGATGGCAAATTTAGATGCACACGAAATTATTAATTTTATTAGCACTTCAAAAAAGAAAACACCCGTTAAGGTATATATTAAAGGGGATTTAGTTGAAATCGATGTACCAGATACGATAGAAGACTACTTAAATGATAAAGCTGGCGTTTTATTTGGTGATTGGGCAGATATTGAACCTTTCCTAAATGAAAATTCAAAAATTGTAAGTTCTCATATTGAAAATGAAACTCGTAATTCAGCTGTTCCGTTATTAGATTTAAAAAAGATTAATGCACGTATTGAACCAGGTGCAGTTATTCGCGATCAAGTTTTAATTGGCGATAACGCTGTTATCATGATGGGCGCTATCATTAATATTGGTGCTGAAATTGGTAAGGGAACAATGATTGATATGGGTGCTGTTTTAGGTGGTCGTGCAATTGTTGGAGATAATTGTCATATTGGTGCTGGAACAGTACTTGCTGGGGTTGTCGAACCACCTTCAGCAACACCTGTTATTATTGAAGATGACGTTTTAATTGGTGGAAATGTTGTCGTGCTTGAAGGCGTTCGTGTTGGTAAAGGTGCCGTTGTTGGTGCTGGAGCTGTTGTTACTAAAGATGTTGCACCTTATACGGTAGTCGTAGGGATGCCCGCAAAAAAAGTTAAAGATATCGATGATAAAACAAAAGATAAAACAGAAATTTTAGCAGAGTTACGTAATATCTAGAAATAAATTGAAACGAGGGAACAGATAGAAATGAGTTTAACAACTGAAGAACTAATTAAAATCAGACGGGACTTACACCAAATTCCGGAAATTGGATTAGAAGAATTTGAAACTCAAGCCTATCTACTGAACTTAATTTCAAAATTTAATCAAAGTTTTATAGTAATTAAAACAGTTGAAACTGGTATTTTAGTTCGAGTAGTTGGTTCTATTGGCGGGTATACAATTGGATATCGGACTGATATTGACGGACTACCTGTTACTGAAAAGACAGGACTGCCATTTTCATCACGGAATGAAGGTAGAATGCATGCTTGTGGGCATGATATTCATATGACGGTTGCGCTCGGAATTCTAAATTACTTTTCTGAAAATCAACCAACAGTAAATATGACTTTTATCTTTCAACCAGCAGAAGAAAATGCCAGTGGTGGTAAGCGACTCTATGAGAGTGGATTATTAGATGAGTGGATGCCTGATGAAATTTATGCATTCCATGATAATCCACAATTACCTGCTGGAACAATTGGAACTCGATTAGGCACTTTGTTCGCAGGTACGTGTGAAATTCATGCACACCTAGCCGGAAAAAGTGGACATGCTGCATACCCACATCAGGCTAATGACATGGTAGTTGCTGGTGCACAGTTGGTCACGCAATTACAAACGATTATCAGTCGAAATGTCGATCCAATACAATCTGGAGTTGTTACGTTGGGTCAATTTACTGCTGGAACGACTGGTAATGTTATTGCTGGTGAAGCACAGATTAATGGAACAATTCGTGCGTTAACACAAGAAATGAATTTATTGATTCAAAAACGTGTTAAAACAATTTGTGAGGGTATCGCATTAATGTACGATTGCGAAGTAGAATTAAACCTCATTCAAGGTGGTTATCTACCTGTTGAAAATGATGATAGCAGGACTGAAAACTTTATTCGATTTATGAAAAACGATCCAGAAGTTTCATTTGTTGAAACACAACCTGCAATGACGGGAGAAGATTTTGGATTTTTATTGTCTAAAATACCTGGAACAATGTTTTGGTTGGGTGTAGATAGTCCTTACTCGCTACATTCTGAATTTTTGGCGCCTAAAGAAGCTGCAATTGATGCAGGTGTTCTTGCAATGGTCCATTTTTTGACAGATAGAGATCAACAAATAAGAAACTAAAAAATGACTCAATTATGATTTCATAATTGAGTCATTTTTTAGTTAAGTGAGATAGGTGAGTTTAAGACATGTATTTGAGCATCATTTAAAGCCGTTAGATAACCGGCAAGAAATGTCCGTTGAGTAGATGCCTGTTCACCATTTAAAGTGAACACAACGACTCTAAAGACCAAATTTCCTTTGCCAAGATCAACTAGACCTAAAATATTTGGTCCATCTTTAATTTCGGGATGAAGTGGGACTAACTTTTCATTAACGTTCTGTACAATATGGGTGATTTTATCCACATCGTCAGTGACATCAATTCGGATATCGATAACTGCTCGCATATTATTGCGAGATAAATTACTGACAATTGTGATATTTCTATTTGGGACAAAATGCAAAATACCATCATAGTCTTCAATTTGAGTCGTACGTAGGCCGACAGCCACGATAGGACCCTCAATTGAATCAATTCTAACGATATCTCCAACATCGAATTGTTGTTCTAAAAGAATAAAGAATCCAGTGACGACATCAGTTACGAATCCTTGTGCGCCAAGACCTAAAGCAACACTTAAGATTCCGGCACCTGCAATTAAGGTACCAACGGGAACACCGAGCACCGACAGAATAGCGTAAAGATAAAAAAATAACATAATATAGTGAAAAATATTTGATGTTAGTGAATTGATTGTTTCAACTCTATTTGTTGAATATCTATCGGATCCTCGATATTGATTAAATGTCCGACGAATGATTTTTTTTCCAATCCAATTTATAAGGATAAATAGAAAAGAAAAGAAAACAAGAGAAAAAACTAGTTCAACTAGGTTACTAATAATGGCATCCCAATCGATATGAGCTATGTAACGTGAAAGGAAAGTACTTTGTTTTGTAACGGTTTTTAGTAATGTCCCTAAAAGTAAATTGTCCTTTGTGAAATGCTCTAAAAAAAGATTGTTTAAAATGGCGATCACCCCTAAATTAATTTATTGATATCATCATAGCAAACATGTGGGCTAATGTGTAATTTAAATACAAAACTGTCGTATGTTATCAATTGCAGTTTTTAGGTTCGAATGCTATCCTATAAGTAGATTTTGAATTAATGTACGTAAGTAAATAGGAGGAATTATTATGACAGGTGGACAAATTGCAGGATTAATTGCCGCTGTTGCTTTCGCGGTCTTAGTCCTATTCATTATTTTCGTTCTTATGAGAATGATGAGAACACTCGGAGAAGTGAATAAAAGTATTTCATCTATTACCAGCGATGTTGATGGCTTATCAAATGAAGTTGAGAATATACTCGTAAAATCAAATATTTTATTAGACGATGTAAATGGTAAAGTAGCAACAATTGATCCTTTATTTCAGGCTGTTGCTGATTTGAGTGAAAGTGTGTCTGATTTGAATGATGCAAGTCGAGGATTAATGACACACGTTTCAGCGACGTCAAAGAGGGCTAAAGATTCTTCAGCTTTCATTAATGTTGGTAAAAAGGCATTTAGTTTTTATAAAAATAGAAAAGTTTAAAACAAGGAGGGGTTTGTTATGTCAAAAAAATTTTTATTAGGATTGGTAGTTACAGGTGGGGTTGCCGCGTATACAGCTTCTAAATTAATTTCTGAAAAAACGAAACAAGATATTAAAGAACATTTGGAAGAAAAAGCTTTAGATGTACGTGATCGCGTGTTAGAGTATAAGGCTTACGCTGAAGACGCTAGTATTGATTTAAAAGATAAAATGGTTGATTTTGATGAAATGAAAAATAATCTAAGTGATAAATTTTCTGAAAAAAGTGAATTATTAATGAGCCAGGATGCGTATGTTAATGCTAAAGATGCATTAATTAATGCAAAGAACGATTTGAAAAACAAATTAGCTATGGAATCAGACGATATATTTGAACAAATGACTGATTTAACAGATGAGTTTTCAGACTTAGCTGAAGAAGACATCTATGTTGATAGCAAGAGTGCTTTTGGCGAAGCTAAAGATGCTGATGCTGCAGAAGGCAAAGCTGAAACAATTTATCCAGATGGATGGACAGGCGAAAAATAAAAGTAAAATGAGTACCACAATTTTTAATGCGAACTATTTGAATTAATTAACTTTAAAATAATAGGTAACCACATGTTGTTCGAAAAGGAGTAGCATATGGTTACCTATTATTTTAGTTAAGACTCGTAGTTTATGGAATATTTAAAAATAAAAACCCCTAAAGTTTTCTAACTTTAGGGGTTTTTATTTTTATTAGTGTAGTTCAATTGTTTTTAATGTTTTTGGTGTAACTGTAAATGGTTCATTACCGTTTTCAGTTAGATAAATGCAGTCTTCAATACGAACGCCAGCAACGCCTGGAATGTAAATACCAGGTTCTATTGAGAAACACATACCTGGTTTAAGTTCCATTTTATTTCCTTCCATAATTGAAGGGAATTCATGTTCACTTTGTCCCATACCATGACCAAGGCGATGAATAAAGTAGTCACCATAACCAGCCTTGACGATGACATCACGAGCAATTTTATCTAAATCTTCCGCAATCATACCTGGTTTAGCAGCAGATTGCGCTTTTAATTGCGCTTCAAGACAAACTTTGTGAATTTCTAATGCTTTTTCATTTGGTTTACCGAATGCTACAGTACGACTAGCATCTGAAATATAACCATCTGAGATAACACCTAAATCAAATAATGTTAAAGCATTTGATTGGATAAGATCCTTTTTTGCAAATCCATGAGGTTCAGCGGCATTTTTTCCACTTTGAACAATAGTGTCAAAGCTCATATGCATGATTCCTTTTTTCATCATTGCATATTCAATTTCTGCAACAACATCTTGTTCAGTTCTGCCTTCTTGAAGAGCGTTAAAGCCAACTTCAAAAGCAACATCTGCCCATTTTCCAGCAATTTTTAATTTTTCAATTTCGTCTGGTGTTTTAATTACTTTAAGTGTTTCGATAAAGCTTGTTGCATCAGCTACAAATTCAGCACTTGGGAAGATACGACTAATAGCATCATATCTTTCAACTGTTAGGCTGCCTTTTTCAATAGCCCATTTCTTTGGTGAATTTTTACGTTTATTTATTTCACTTTGTATGATTGCGAAAGCATCTTCGTGATCAAGATAACCATAAACGGGATATTTCCAGCCGGTATCTTTGGCAGCTTCGACTTCAAGAGCGGGTGTGAATAAAAATGGGTCTTGATCAGGAAATACAAAGAGAGCTAAAACGCGCTCAATAGGATCACTTTCAAAACCGGTAAAATATTGAATACTCATTGGATCGTTGATATAAGCAATGTCAGTACCATTATTGGCAAGCCATTGTTGTAAAGATGCAATATGTGACATGAAATCTCTCCCTTTACAATAGTATACTGTATTATAGCATAAGTAAGACATAACAATTAAATATTGAAATTTTCATAACAATTAAAAATTGAAATTTTCATAATATAAAAATTATTTTCATGAAAATAAGGTAAAAACGCTTGCAATTGTCTTAAAAATTTGCTAAATTATTCTAGTGCTTGAAAACGGAATGAAAACTTGATATTTAAGTAATGAGAGGAAATAATACTAATGGATAAACAAACAATTACAATTTATGACGTAGCAAGAGAAGCAGCTGTTTCAATGGCAACTGTTTCACGTGTGGTTAACGGTAACCCTAACGTTAAACCTGCAACAAGAAAAAAAGTTTTGGAAGTTATTGATCGACTTGATTACAGACCTAATGCTGTTGCTAGAGGATTGGCAAGTAAGAAAACGACAACAGTTGGGGTTATTATTCCCGATGTAACTAATATTTACTTTTCATCATTAGCTCGTGGAATTGATGATGTTGCAACAATGTATAAATATAATATTATTTTAGCTAACTCTGATCAAAATGGTCAAAAAGAAGTGCAAGTATTAAATACATTATTAGCTAAACAAGTTGATGGTATTATTTTTATGGGAAATCAAATTACTGATGAATTACGTGCTGAACTTAAGAGAAGTCGTACACCAGTTGTCCTTTCAGGTTCAGTTGATCCTACTGGAGAATTAGGTAGTGTTAATATTGATTATATTGCAGCTGTAATGGAATCAGTAACGGATCTAATTAATAATGGCAATAAACGTATTGCATTTGTTTCAGGTTCAATGGATGAACCCATTAATGGCGAATACCGACTAAAAGGCTATAAATTAGCTCTTGAAAAAGCCGGAATAAAATTTGATCAAGACTTAATTTTTGAAACAGATTATTCATATCGAGCTGGCGAAACCTTATGGCCAGCAATTTCTTCAAGTCATGCAACTGCTGCTTTTGTTGGTGATGATGAATTAGCTGTTGGTGTTTTGAATGGTGCTCGAGATGCTGGTTTGAGTGTACCCGAAGATTTTGAAATTATTACAAGTAATGATTCAAAATTGACTGAGATTGTTAGACCCAAATTATCTTCAATAACACAACCTTTATACGATTTAGGGGCTGTATCTATGAGATTATTAACAAAATTAATGGATAAAGAAGAAGTTAGTGAAAAAACAATCCAATTACCATATGGCTTAATTAAGCGTTCTTCAACAAAATAATATAATAAAAAACTTGGTTTTCTAAATTATATTTGGAAAATCAAGTTTTTATTATACTTGGATGGGAAATTTTATGAAAAATAAAAATAATATTTACTTTGTTTTAGCCTTATTAATTATTGTAATTCTGTTTATTAGTTCTTCGGAAACGTACAAGCAGCAGACATCTATTCCTTTTTTAGAAAAGTATTTAGCTGGTAAACCATTTGAAAGTATGTTGTCACATATTTCATTTAGTTATGCTGGAGCAGATGAAAGTTTTAACCATGTTGGTTATTTTAAATTAGTTGAGTTTTTCATCCGTAAAACTGCTCATTTTATGACATATTTCTTTATGGCTAGCTTCATATTCTTGGGAGTGAAAAATAAAATTAAGTATTGGCGTTACAGTGGGCTTATTGCAGTTGCTTGTGCAGCGCTATATGCAGGACTTGATGAAATTCACCAAAGTTTTACAGGTGGCAGAACGCCCTTAATCCAAGATGTTTTACTTGATACAATTGGTGCAACAACAGGTGTAATTTTGACGATATTAATTTTAATGTACTATCGGCACAAAAAAGCTAAAGAAAACTAGTTCAGTCCTATTCTCGTGAAGAAGGTTGATATTAAGCTATTATTTTGATATCATAATAAACGGTTAAAAGTAAAAATTCAGAAACATTTCGGAAAGAGGTAGGGAATTATGTCAGGACATTCAAAATGGAATAACATCCAAGGTCGTAAAAATGCACAAGATGCTAAACGTGGTAAAATTTTCCAAAAATTATCGAGAGAAATTTACATGGCTGCAAAAAGTGGTGGTCCTGATCCCGATTCGAACCCCTCATTACGTTTGATGCTTGATAAAGCTAAAGCTGCAAATATGCCAAAAGATAATATTAAACGTGCTATTGATAAAGCGTCTGGTTCAGAAGGTGCAGATTATGAAGAAATTACATATGAAGGCTATGCACCTGGTGGCGTTGCCATCTTAGTTCATACCTTGACGGATAATCGTAATCGGACTGCTTCAGAAGTTCGTATTGCATTTACACGTAATGGTGGAAATTTAGGAGAAACAGGTTCAGTTAATTACATGTTTGATCGTAAAGGTTACATCGTTATTTCTCGTGAAGAATTAGATACTGATGAAGATGCTATGTTTGAAGATGTTATTGATGCTGGTGCTGAGGATTTGAAAACATCAGAAGAATTATTTGAAATCTATACAGATTCAAAAGATTTACCAGATGTACGTGCTTCATTAGAAGCAAAGGGATACAAATTAGATACATTTGAATTAGTAATGATTCCTCAAAATCTAGTACCAGTACCGGAAGATAAAATTGAACAATTCCATCATATGATTGATGCATTGGAAGAAAATGATGATGTTTCAGAAGTGTTCCATGCTGGTGATATTGCAGACGAAGATTAAGATACTCTCTATAATAAAGAGATAAGTCATCTTAAAAAGTTAGAAATTAATTAAATATAAAAATATGAAAAGCCAAAATTAAATGTTTTGGCTTTTTTTGCGTACTTAAATATATGGAAAGGAGGGATATTGAGATGATTGAAACAGAAATACAAGAAATGATTAAAATATGTGTTAAAAACAGAGCAAGTGATATGTATATAATTCCAAGTGCCAAGGGATGCTTAGTTAAGTATCGAACGTTGAATAACTATCATAGCCTTAATGTATATTCAGAAAAAAAGATGATACAAATGAATAATTTTCTTAAATTTAAGGCAAATATGATTCTGAGCGAAACTAGGCGGCCGCAGTTTGGGACTTTTCAATGGCAGATAGAACATAAAAAGGTAAATTGCCGAATTTCGAGTGTTGGCGATTTTTTAGGTAGAGAATCGATTGTTATACGATTTATTTATTCGAATACCGATGTACCGTTACTTCAACTTTTACCAAATCAATTTCAGCAGTTGATAAATGCATGTGGGTCCAGTGGGCTAATTTTATTCTCAGGTCCAATGGGTTCAGGTAAGACAACGACAATGTACCAACTGGCTGAAATGATTCAGAATCAAAGAACAATATTAACTATTGAGGATCCAGTTGAAATTCAAAATCCTAATTTTATTCAATTACAGGTTAATGATAAAGCAAACATGACATATGCGGAATTATTAAAAGTTGGATTGAGGCACCATCCTGATATTTTTATTATCGGTGAAATCAGGGATGAAGTCACTGCCAATGCTGCAATTAAAGCTGCAATGAGTGGTCATTTAATTTTAAGTACCGTACATGCAAGAAATGCAGTAGGAACAATTAAACGACTTGAAAATCTTGGCGTTAGTCGAGATGATCTCAATAGAACGCTACAGGCAGTAAGTTATCAGCGATTAATTGAAACAACGAAAGGTGGAAGCGGTGTACTATTTGATATATTAACAGGTCAAAAGTTAGAGTCTGTTCTTGAAGGAACATTTAATCAAAAAATAGCTTTAGAAAGGTGGCATGATAACCTTGATCAATGTATTAAGAAAAATATTATTACAATTGAAACAGCAAATAATTTTAAATAGAAGAAAATGGTCAATTCAAAAACAAAGTGAATTTTTCGAAGTCTTGGCAGACTTATTAGATTCGGGATTTTCGCTCAGGCAATCTTTAACAACGGCGACTAAATTATTTCCAGTTGGGAAAATAGATATTCAAAAAATTGAATCCAAGTTAAGAAGTGGTGAACCCTTCTCAACAGGTATCAAGCCGTATATTTCAAAAAGTTCGTATTATCAAATTACGATTTCTGAAAAATATGGCGGATTAAATAAAAGTATTAAACAACTCGGAAAATTGATGACGGTTAGAGTAAAACAAAAGAAACAGTTAAAGCAACTCATGCAATACCCAATGATTCTGATGGGATTACTGGTTGTCTTATATATCGGAATCCAACAATTTATTTTGCCTGAAATAAATTATAGTCAGTTAGGTGCGTCATCAAATTCTAACTTTAAAATGATTTTAATGAAGAGTATTATCTCTGTCGTAATTAGTCTATTTATCGGATATATCATAAAAATTATCATTCGTGTTTCAAAACAAAGTACGATGAACAGGCATGTTTGGTATTGTCAGGTCCCCATAGTAGGTAAAATTTATCGGGATTATTGTCATTATTATTTAACATTTAATTTGGGTCTGCTTTTAGCAAGTGGTTTAAATTTGAATAAAATATGTGATTATTTAAATCAATTTGATCAAAAATCTTTACTATATCAGTTAGGTAAACAGTTAACGAATCATTTTGAAAATGGTGGGAGTACAAAACAAATGATCGATAAAAGTCCTTTATTTCCTAATGAGATAACGACATTTCTCGCAAAAGGTAATACGTTAGATGTGATGAGCCAAGAATTATTAATGTATTCGGAATTAACTTATCGTAAATTTGAGTCATCTGTCGAAAGAATCATGATTTATGTACAGCCAGTTGCATTCATAATTGTAGCGGCCTGTATTGTTGGGTTGTATTTAACAATATTATTACCTATGTATCAAACTATGGAGGAAATTCAATGAAAAAAAATAGAAAAAAATTAAAAGCATTTACGCTTGTTGAAATGCTATGTGTCTTATTTATTATCTCACTTCTAATGTTGATTATATTACCTAACATTGGACATCAAAGAGCAGGTGCTAAACGGGTTAATGATGAAGCGTTAGTTAGCGTCGTCCAAACGCAGGTTGATTTGTATGAAAATGAAACGCATAATAAATCGATAAATTTTGCTGATTTAGTTTCGGAAAAATATTTAACTGAAAAGCAAGAAAAGGAAGCAAAAGATAATCATATTATTATCTCGAATAATGTTGTTAAAACAGAAAACTAAATTTAAAGCATTTAGTTTATTTGAAATGCTTATTTCGTTGGCAATTACTAGTATTTGTGGTCTATTGCTAATGGGGCCAATGGATCAAGTACTTGCGATATCTAAAGAAAAACAATTTTGGCAAAATTTTGAACAACTTTGGCAAAGTGCAGTGGTAGAGGCACCGATGAATCGGATGCCTAATAGTATTAATTTTAATGATGATAAAATGACCATTATTAATGGCAATAGTAAAATTAAATTAGACTATCCGAAGACTGTGACAGTTAAAAATAGAGTAACGATAAAAATAAATAAAAGTGGGCAAATCACTGGTAAAACAGTTAATTTTAAATCCACATTACCAAATAGAAATCAAAAAATAGTATTTCAAATTGGGTGGGGTCAATTTATTAGAAAGGATGTCGAATAACGTGCGTAAAATGTCAGGAATTGTGTTAGCTGACGCTATTATGACTTTAACTATTGTCGCATCAGGTTTTGGATTATATGTACAGACCAATCACACATTACAGAAACAAGAAGATTATTGGAATCATAAAACAACAACTACAAGAAATCTGAAAGAAATCAGTAAATTATTAGTCATTCATCCGACAAGTAAATTATCAAAAATAGTTGATGGCGAATTACAATGTGCTACTATGTCTGAAATTCGAATTAAGTCTGAAAATGATTTAACAAGTATTAAATTGCAATGAAAAGTTTTTCTTTGTTAGAAACTATTATTGCATTAGGTATATTTATCATCTCTCTTAGTCTAATGACAACATGTTGGCACTTATGTACAAATGAACACCAAGAAATTAGCGGAGATAGAGATTTTTCGTTACAGCAATGTATCGGATTATTGGAGTCAGATCACTTAGATTTGAAGATAATAGATGTTGGTCAATATACAATTTCATTAAAAAATAATAAGACAGGAGCTCGCTACTATCTTAGTCAGCATAATGAAATGATACAGTTTATTGGATTTTCAGGAGGTCATATACCAATTTTATATCATGTGAAATCATTTTCGGTGGCATACGATGAACCAATTCTATTTTTAAAAATCAAACAAGAACACCAAAATAAGACTTTAAAATTGGTAATACCTATGGAAAAAAAGGATTAAGATGCGAAAAATCAAATTATTAAACGGACATTTAGTTGTATCAGCCATATTTTGTTTAATGTTATTAATTGGTTTGTTATTGGGACAACTGATATATTTCCAAGCAAAATTCACTAGTTATCAGAAAATATGCCAATATAATCAAGCAGAAACTATGAAAAACATGACTATTTTAAATCAAAAAGCAAAAAATCTAAAAGAAAAATATACTTATAATTATGGTGTTGTTGAATATCAAAAAGGAGCCTATCAGGTTATTTTGAAGAATGGTAATCGATATTCTTTTTCAGAAAAATGATAAAAAAGAAACTTAACTTGAATTGAGAATTAAAAATCGTTAAACTGAAACGAGCAAATAAATTCAAGGAGTGATTTTATGTCATTAGAAGAAATAGAAATGAACTTTAATCAGATTAATGAAACAATTGATATTTTACAAAAAAGTTTAGAAATCACTTATTTGGACGCATTTATTGAGACTAGCAATAATTTGTTAGATAATAAATCTGTACACGTAGAAGATGGATTACCAAGTGAGCAAGATGTAAAAATTTTGAATCAGATTTATAAAAAAATGAATTTGAATGCCTTATCGTCAGAAGATGTACGTAAAGTTGTACAGTTAGTTTTATTGAAGGCAACAAGACAAGAAAGTATTCAACCTAATCATCAAATAACACCAGATACAATTGGATTTTTAGTTGCATTTGTATTAGAAAAATTAATAAGTACAAAAAAATCGTTTAGTTTATTGGACATTACAGTGGGATCAGGGAACTTACTGACGACGATTTTGAATCAAATGGCTGCTGATAAGTTTGAGATTTCAAAAGCATACGGGATTGATAATGATGATACAATGTTATCAATTGCAGGGTTAAGTGGACAATTACAACACTTAAATTTAGAATTATTTCACCAAGATGCGGTTGATGACCTAATTGTAAAAAAATCTGATGTTGTTATTGCTGATTTACCAATTGGTTATTACCCTCTAGATGAAAGAGTTACCCATTTTGCTACACATGCAACTGAAGGTCATTCATATGTACATCATTTATTAATAGAACAATCAATCAAATACTTAAATGATGGCGGTTTTGGCATATACCTTGTTCCTACTGGTTTATTTGAAACAGAGGAAGCAAAAAAATTACTCGTTTACATTCAATCAAATGCATATCTTCAAGGTATGCTCAATTTACCTGTGGAATTATTTAGTTCAGCTAATTCACGTAAATCTATTTTGATTTTACAGAAACATGGCGAAGGTAGTAAACAAGTTGATGAAGTACTATTAGGTGATTTCCCATCACTAAAGGGTGAAGAACTATTTCAGAGCTTTGTTAAAACGTTAGATAAGTGGATAAAGGCCAACTTTAATAATAAGTAAAGTGACTCATATTTTGAGTCGCTTTTTTTATTTAATTATAAAAAGAATAATTTCTTTAGAAATTAACATGTGTCATGTATAATCTACTTAATTACTATAGAGGGAGTTTGATATTAATGGCAGAAAAAAGTTCAGAAGATCAGCATGTTAGAGGATTAAAAAGTCGACATGTTCAATTAATTGCAATTGGTGGAACAATTGGGACTGGTTTATTCTTGGGAGCAGGTCAATCTATTCATTTGGCTGGGCCATCTATTTTATTGGCATATATTATTACCGGAATTGCATGTTTTCTTTTAATGCGTTCGTTAGGTGAATTACTGTTATCGAATGTGAATGCACATTCATTTATTGATTTTATTTATGAATATCTAGGTGAAAAGGTTGGATTTGTTGCTGGATGGACATATTGGGTCTGTTGGGTAACAATTGCAATGACAGAAATTACCGCAGTCGGGTTATATATGAAATTTTGGTTTCCTAACTTGCCGCAATGGATTCCTGGTATGGTTATGCTCCTTATTCTTTTAGGAATAAATTTAGTTACAGTGGGATTATTCGGTGAAACAGAATTTTGGTTTGCACTCATTAAAATTATTGCCATTATTGTGTTGATATGTATTGGCGTGTATATGGTAGTGGTAAACTTTAAAACTTCAGCTGGGCATGCCAGTTTGACGAATTTAGTAAGTCACGGTGGATTTTTCCCCCAAGGAATTAAAGGATTTATTTTGTCATTTCAAATGGTACTGTTTAGTTTTGTCGGTATTGAAATGGTAGGATTAACAGCTGCAGAAACTGAAAACCCAACAAAGGTTATCCCAGAAGCAATTAATGAAATACCCTTAAGAATTATTTTGTTTTATGTAGGATCATTATTGGCAATTATGGCGATTTATCCTTGGAATATGATTTCGGAATCACAAAGTCCATTTGTTCAAGTATTTGAAAATATAGGGATAAAATCAGCAGCCAGCATTATTAATATTGTTGTAATTACAGCTGCAGCCTCAGCTTGTAATGGGTCTTTATTTAGTACAGGTAGAATGTTGTTCTCGCTTAATTATAATAAAAAAAATAAATTTTCTAAAAAAATTAGTAAGTTATCACATAATCAAGTACCTGCATTTGCATTACAATTTTCGACTCTTGTGATTGCAATTTCAGTCGTACTGAATATGTTTATGGCTGAATCGGTATTTACATTTATTTCAAGTATTGCAACGACTTGTTTCTTGTTCATTTGGGGAGCAATTGTAATTGCACATTTGAAGTATAGACGAAAAATAAAACTAGAAAAAACAGAATCAATGCTAGTATTTAAAATGCCTTTCTTTCCTGTTACAAATTATTTAATTCTATTATTTCTAACTTTTGTAGGTATTGTGCTATGCTTAAAACCTGATACATTAATTGCGCTGATTGCTTCAATTGGTTGGTTAATTGTACTCTATGTTATTAAAAGTGTTCAAATGAAGATGGAAAATTAAATTTTTGCTGAAAAGACCACGTGTGAGGGTCTTTTTTTGTATACTTAGGGCACAAATTAAAAGTAATTGTTGAAAATATTGTTTGATTTTGCTTCTAAAAACATTACAATTTAATAGTTAATTTCAGCGCGAGCAATACTATTTTCTGCATGCTATTTTTTGTAAAGGGTCATATAAATTCACTTGGACACGGTAAGCAGTATAATATAGGATATAGTATAACTAATAATGTTGAACCCACCTATTAGGAATTTGATGGTTAGAAAAGAACTTTAGGACAACCATAATAATATAGTTAGTGAAAAGAAAGTCAGTAAATAATCAAAATAAGGTGGATATAAACTAATGGAAAAAATAACGATTTTACATACAAATGATATTCATTCACATTTAGAAAATTGGCCTAAAATTAGGCGATTTTTACAATCTGAAAAAATAAAGCTTGAAAAACAAAATCAAACTGTTTTAACTTTTGATATTGGAGATGCAATTGATCGTGTGCACCCGTTGTCGGAAGCTACAAATGGCAAAGCCAATATTGAATTAATGAATACTGTAGCATATGATGCAGCGACAATTGGTAACAATGAAGGTATTGGTAATTCGCGAAGCCAATTACAACATTTATATGATAATGCAAAATTCGACATTATCCTTGATAACGTGGTAGATGGAGAAGTTAATAATCGTCCTGCATGGGCCAAAGAATATAAAATAATGGAAACTGCAGCTGGAACTAAAATTGGAATAATTGCCTTGACAGCACCATTTCCAATGACGTATGAGATGAATGGTTGGGAATCTAATCAAATTGATACCGTTTTACCTTCACTTTTAAAAAAAATAGCAGGTAAAGTAGATGTTATTATTTTGTTATCACATTTAGGTTTACCTGTAGATAGAAAAGTAGCTGCAAAGTATCCTCAGATAGATATTGTATTAGGAAGCCACACACATCATTTATTGAAATCCGGTGAAAAAGTTAATGAATCATTATTGGCCGCAGCTGGTAAGTGGGGGATGTACGTGGGCGAAGTAGCGATTGAACTTGAAAATCATAAAATTAGAAAAGAAGTTGCTAAAGTAATTGAAACAGAAAGTTTAGCAGAAGTTATAAGTGACCAAGACGAAATAGCAGAATATAGATTACGCGGAGAAAAAATTTTAACATCTGAAGTTGTTGCAAAATTGCCTGAAGATTTAGAAGCATCATGGACTAAAAATTCAGCATTAATGCAGACATCATTGAAAGCCATCGAAGCGGGTACAAAAACGGATATTGCAATGTTAAATGGTGGATTATTTTTGAAAAATTTACAAAAAGGATTTGTAACAAAAAATGACCTGCATCAAACACTGCCACACCCAATGCGGGTTATTACTGCTAAATTAACTGGTTATAATCTATGGCGATTAGTACAAGAAATTAAAAAGAATAGTTCATTTCTTAAGAAATTCCCAATTAAAGGGATGGGTTTTAGAGGCCAATTATTTGGTGAAGTAGTGATTGATGGACTGGTAGAACAAGAAAATGGGGACCTTATATATCATAACGAAAAAATTGACTTGGATGCATATTATACTATTGCAACAGTTGATCATTTTATGTATATACCGTTTTTTCCAACCATAGAAATAACCGGAGAAATTTCGATAAATGGCAAGAAATTTTTAAGAGATTACGTTGGGGACTATTTAAAACTAGAATTTTCTGTATAATGAAGTATGACTAAAGTTGTAAAAGGAGGTTTGAGATTTGAATCAAGCACAGAAAGAAAAGAGAGAACAGCAACTTGCAATAAAAGCAGAAAAAATTAAAGCTTATGCTAGTGATGTTGTTCGACAGAGTGAAACCCGAGTACTAATCGATAACCGTCCATATGATCTTGTTTCCAATTATAGAGATGGTTTTGAAATTGAAAAATTAACGGAACGATTTAGCCAAATTTTAACGAAATATGATTATATTGTTGGAGACTGGGGATATGATCAACTTCGATTAAGAGGTTTTTATAAAACCGAGAATAAAAAGGCATATCGGTCACAATGTATCGATACTCTTGAAGATTATTTATATGAATATTGTAATTTTGGATGTTCTTATTTTGTGTTGCACAATTTGGAAATTCAAAAACCTGAACCAATTTCTAATCCTAAAGAACGTAAAAAAACAGTTAAACCAGTTGGTAAGAAAAGAAAACCTGTAGTAAGGGCGCACACAACTGAAAAAAAATATCAAATAAAAAATAAAAAAACTAAAGTACCATTAAACAAGTCTAAACCAGTAAAACCACAAAAAAATAATTTAAAAACGGCAACAAAACGAACAAAGAAACACGAATTTGTAATTAGGCAAAAAGATAAAGCATAATTAAATAGGCAAGGTGATAATAATGGCATATAAAGGTTATATGATTGATTTAGATGGTACAATCTATCGAGGAAAAGAAAAAATTGCGGCAGCAAAACGATTTATCGAGTCTCTACAAGCAAGAAATATTGCATTTTTATTTGTGACTAATAATACGACTAAAATACCAGCTGATGTTGTCAATAATTTAGCAAATAATTTTGATATACATGTAACTGAGAAAGAAGTCTATACGGCGGCACTTGCAACTGCAGATTATCTAGATGCGTTAAACCCTGATAAAAGAAGTGTTTATATTATTGGTGAAAACGGATTAAAGAAAGCAATTATGGATAAAAAATTTATTATTGAGGAAACGACGCCTGATTATGTTGTTGTTGGGTTAGATTCCGATGTTACGTATCATAAATTTGAAATGGCAACTTTAGCAATCAAACGTGGTGCTAAATTTATTGGAACAAATGCTGATACTAATATTCCGAATGAACGTGGACTACTTCCTGGTGCTGGATCGCTGGTAAGGATGGTTGAATGTACAACACAACAAGAAGCTACTTATATTGGTAAACCTGAAACTATCATCATGGAAAAAGCCCTATCAAGACTTGGCTTGAAGAAAAGTGAAGTTGTGATGGTTGGAGATAACTACATGACAGATATTAAAGCCGGAATTAACTTTGGGGTTGATACAATGTTAGTCTATACGGGCGTTTCAACAAAAAACTTAGTGGCATCTAAAAAAGTTCAACCAACTATTCAATTGGATTCACTTGATGATTGGGACTTTGATAATGATAGAGCGCGTTAAAAAAATGGGACAGTGGCTAAGTTTATATCTAGCGATTGTCTCTTTTTCTATTATATTGGTAATTAATAGTACGTTTGTTTATAAAATTTTTATCAAGCAATCACATTTGAATAAAATTGTTGGGTTAAACCAATCAGAATTAATGTCTGATTATAATAATTTATTAGACTATTTTAACTATCCTTGGGTAAATAAAGTAAAAATGATATTGCCTTCATCATATAATGGGATGCAACATTATCATGATGTTAAACAATTGGTGCAGTTTAATTATGGTTGTTTTTTAATTTTAGGATTTATTGCAATAATATTTATTGGTCAATTAACAAAACAAAAGGAATTATGGAAATTGGTAAGACCTTTTCAGATGGCTATTACTGTTCCTTTTCTTAGTGTATTTTTACTTTTCTTTAATTTTGATCATTATTTTATACTATTTCATGAGCTCGTGTTTAGAAATAATGATTGGATATTTAATCCTAAACTAGATCCAATCATTTTGGCATTACCAGAAAATTTTTTTATGATTTGTTTTCTAATGGTCTTTTGTCTAATTGAGATGTTCTTTTTAGTTGGTATTTACTTTGGTAAGAGAGAAATTAAACGTAGTAATTAAAAAAACGAGACACCAGTGAAAATGGCGTCTCGTTTTTTTATTAGATTAAGATAGAAAGGGTGGGATATTAATAGCTAGTTATTTACTTAATTTTGACTTAATACCACTAAATACAGCTGGAATTAAGGAAATTAGTATGATTCCCAATACGACTAAAGAAAAATGTTCCTGTACGATTGCAATGTTTCCAAAGAAAAATCCAGCAGAACAACAAATGGTGACCCATGCAAATCCGCCAATTAGACTAAAGCGTAAGAAGCGAGAGTACTTAAATCCGCTACCACCAACGATGAAGGGAGCAAGCGTACGAATAATAGGCATGAATCTTGCTAAAATAATTGCGGGTCCACCATGTTTATTGAAAAATTGTTCTGTTTTATCGAGACTATCTTTGCTAATCATTTTATTAAATAATGAATGATCTGAAATTGAGTTCCCTACTTTTTTTCCAATAAAGAAATTTAGTGAGTCTCCCATGTACGCTGCAGCAAGAAAGAGGATTACAAATATCCAAATATTCAAATGATAAATTGAATTTGCTGCTAGAGCACTAGCTGCAAATAAAAGTGAATCACCAGGTAGGAAAGGTAAAATAACCGCTCCAGTTTCTATGAAGATAATAAAAAATAAGATAAGATAGGTCCAATTTCCAAAGTTGTTCACAATACTAATCAAGTGTGTGTCTATATGTAAAACAAAATCTATAAAAAAGTTTATGACAGACATAATATTAAATACCCCTTAAGTTCTATTTTTTTAATAATGTGGATTCATTAGTTGCGTACTATGAATAGTTCGATTAATATTTGGGTTTATAAAATTTAGGGCACTAGTTACGGCAGTCGGTGCTTCACCAAATCCTGAAGCAATTAGTGCTATTTTACCAGGGTATGAAACAATATCTCCTGCGGCAAAAACACCGGGAATGGAAGTTGCCATTTCAGAATTTACCGAGATTAGTTTCTTATCCATATTTATACCCCAAGCATTAATAATTTTATTATCGGATAAGTAGCCATAATTCACAAGTAAATTATCAACAATTATCGTTTTATTAAGATTATTTTTAGAATGTTTTAGCAAAATTTCAAGGCGACCATTCTTTTTAGAAAGTGATTGTATCGAAAAGGGAGTTTCAAATATAGTATCAGTTTTTTTGAGTTTTGTGACATTGTACTCTAGAGCTCTAAAGTTATCTCGACGGTGAATCATATGAATTTGTTTTGTAATGTTCGATAGCTCATTTGCCCAATCGATAGCAGAATCACCACCGCCAGCAATAGCAATTTGTTTATGAGAAAATTTAGAAAGGTCACTAATATTGTAAAATAATGATTCATTCTCGAATGTTGCTGAATTAGCAATATTTAATTTACGTGGCTGAAAAGAACCAATTCCAGCCGTAATAATAATTGTTCTACTATATGTAACCCGTTTAGAAGTTTGAATCCTAAAAATATCATTCTCTTTTTCGAAATTTAAGACGGTCTCATTTAATTTAACGTCAAAGTCAAATTGGTGAGCTTGCCTTGAAAGTTCCTTAATTAGATGTTCACCTGATATGCCAGTGAATCCAGCTATATCATATATTTTTTTCGTTGGATATAATGTACCAACTTGTCCACCAATGTCGGGAAGACTTTCAATAACTTGAGTTTTAGCTTGGCGCATGTGCGCATAAGTTGAAGTAAATAGTCCGATGGGTCCGGCACCAATGATAGTAATATCAAATATTTCATTTGTTGTCATAACAGTCTCCTAGCATTCCATTTAATAGCATTATAATAGTATAACGCATAAAAAATATAAAGTAATAGTAAAATAGAGTGAAATTGGGTACAATGGAATCAATAAAGTTTGAATAGGAGGAACATAGTTATGACATACCCACAATTAGACTTAGAACATGTAGTTGGACCAAAAGTTAAAATGATTACGAATTACGGTGATATAACGATTCAATTATTTCCAGAACAAGCACCTAAGACGGTAGAAAATTTCATTGGACTTTCAGAAAATGGATACTACAAAGACGTTATTTTTCATCGAGTGATTTCTGATTTTATGGTTCAATCTGGTGATCCAACAGGATCTGGAATGGGTGGTGAAAGTATTTGGGGTAAATCGTTTGCAGATGAATTTTCTTCTGAACTTTTTAACTTAAGAGGTGCTTTATCGATGGCTAATTCTGGACCATCAACAAATGGTAGTCAATTTTTTATTGTCCAAAATTCGAATGTTCCTGAACAGATGATTGGACAATTAAAGGATGCAAATTATCCTGAAGAGGTAGTCGTAGAATATAAAAAAGGTGGAACTCCTTGGTTAGATTTTCATCATACAGTATTTGGACAAGTTGTTAGTGGAATGGACATTGTTGATAAAATTGCGGGTGCAAAAACAGCTATGCAAGATAAACCAGTTGAACCAATTGTAATTGAAGATATGATAGTAACAAAATAAAGAGGATGAAAGTCCTTTTTATTTTGGCCGTTTTTACCGAAAGATTGAGGAGTATAAATGAAATATAGAATTGGACAAATTATTGTAGGAACTATAACAGGTATTCAATCATATGGTGCTTTTGTAACAATTGCGGATGGAGTTCAAGGCTTAATCCATATTTCGGAATGCCATAACGGTTATGTGGATAACATATTGAATTATTTAAAAATAAATGAAAAAATTACGGTTAGGATTATTGATATTGATGAATATAACAGTAAAATGAGTTTTTCAATTAGAAATTTTACTAAACAAAATAGTAATCTTAAAAGTACAGGTATTAAAATAAAACATAAATATTATTGGACAAATAGGTCTATAGATACAGGGTTTAAAGCAATAGATGATAAAATGGATTTTTGGATAAGCCAACAATTAAGAGATATTCACAGAAATAGACTTGACCAAGAAAAAGAAAGCTGATATATTTAATAAGTGCTATTGAGGCGATAATGAATATCGCAAATAA
>NZ_JBXAXX010000006.1:0-91698 GCF_056781995.1 Dellaglioa sp. CoH-57-MRSF-18 | reverse complement strand
AGTTAAGCTTCTTAGCGCCAAGAGTAGTTGGGGGTCGCCCCCTGCGAGGGTAGGACGTTGCCATGCTAATAATAAATTTAAAAATGTGCTAATCTAACTGATTAACACATTTTTATGTATATGACCCGTTGGTCAAGTGGTTAAGACACCGCCCTTTCACGGCGGTAACATGGGTTCAAATCCCGTACGGGTCATTTTCGCCGGCTTAGCTCAGTTGGTAGAGCATCGGTATCGTAAACCGAGGGTCACAGGTTCGACTCCTGCAGCCGGCATTAGTGGTTGCAAAATTGTTTTATGTAGTAGTAAAAGAGTGTGGTGGCGATAGCAAGAAGGATACACCTGTTCCCATGTCGAACACAGAAGTTAAGCTTCTTAGCGCCAAGAGTAGTTGGGGGTCGCCCCCTGCGAGGGTAGGACGTTGCCATGCTATTAAAAATAAAACAATAAAATTTTACGACCGTTGCTGAATATAAAAAAAGGTGTTGTCACAAAGTGACAACACCTTTTTTTATAGTTTTATTTCTCATTACAAAGGAAACACGGTTCCTAAAATCACTAAATCCGTAGGCATTACGTTTAATAATTTTCAATTTATTGTTAGTCCCTTCCTTCAAGTAGGCTATTAGAATAAGGATAGTTAATAGCGTTTTTCACATAGTCTTCATGTTAAATTAAAATGAGTAAACAATTTTTTTAAAAAATTGAATTCAAGTTTTATTAAATGCATGCATAAGTGCATTGTAAATGTGAAATTGATCGTAAACAACTATGGCGTTCGGGAATAACAAAGTTCTCGTAAACTTGGGATACGTATAGTTTATATAAGTAACGATTACTTTAACGTTTTCGCGTGCTTCTAAAATGAACCGGATAAAATACTTAGTCACTTGATAGATTGTTCTAGCAAAAATAGCAGATACTATAGAGCATTTTTTGTTACACTATTACTTAATAATGGATATAAAATTTTTCACATATTAGAAAGACGTTAAATGATAAAACAAGTAGTAAATGATGAGATATAAGTAAAAATTTGATTTGACTATTGATATATATACATTGTATAATGTGTAATGCATTAAAATACATATACTAGATTTATATCGGAGGAAGTCCATGAAAAATAAAGATACGGCCTTTTTTGGTCATCCTAGAGGATTATCAACACTATTTTTTACAGAAATGTGGGAGCGATTCAGTTATTACGGAATGCGAGCAATTCTTTTATACTATATGATTTCAGAAGTGGATGGGCTTGGTTATAATCAAGCTACAGCCATGTCAATTATGTCCATTTATGGATCATTAATTTATTTATCAGGTGTCATTGGAGGTTTCGTTAGTGATCGCCTTTGGGGTAGTAGAAAAACAGTGTTTATTGGTGGAATACTAATAATGCTAGGACATATTGTTCTTGCAACACCCTTTAAATCAGTTGCTTTATTCATATCTATCGCGTTAATCGTATTGGGAACAGGGTTGTTAAAACCTAATGTTTCTGAAATGGTTGGTGGATTATACAATAGTAAGGATCCAAGACGTGATTCTGGTTTCAGTATCTTTGTATCTGGGATTAATATTGGTGCTTTGATTGCACCGTTGCTAGTTGGATGGGTTGGTCAAGAATATAATTACCACGTTGGATTCTCATTAGCAGCTATTGGGATGTTTTTCGGCTTAGTTCAATATTACTTTGACGGAAGAAAATATTTAACAAAAGATAGTTTATATCCTAATGACCCTATTCAACCTAACGAATTATCAACTATTCTTAAAAAATCTTCAATCGGTGTTATAGCTTTAGCTTTAATTTTAGTTATCATGTTCCTATTTAAATCATTAAATATTACGAATGTCATTCTTTTAATCACAATTCTTGCAGTTATCATCCCTGTCTATTACTTTACAATGATGTTAACAAGTAAGAAAACAACAAAAATTGAACGATCAAGACTTACAGCGTATATTCCGTTATTTATTGCCAGTATCTTATTCTGGTCAATTGAAGAACAAGGTTCAGTTGTTTTAGCAATGTTTGCGTCAACTAGAACGCAGTTAAGTGCTTTTGGGTTCACTTTCCCAGCTAGTTTCTTTCAAAGTATGAATCCGTTATTCATATTAATCTATGTTCCAATATTTGCTTGGTTATGGGTTAAATTAGGATCGAAACAACCTAGTTCTCCAGCTAAATTTTCAATTGGTCTAGTATTTGCTGGAGCATCTTTCCTTTGGATGATGCTCCCTGGTGTTCTTTTTGGAACAGATACTAAAGTTGGCCCATTATGGTTAGTTGCAAGTTGGATGATGGTTATGCTTGGTGAAGTTTTGGTTTCTCCAGTTGGCTTATCAATTACTACTAAACTTGCACCAAAAAGTTTTCAATCTCAAATGATGAGTGTTTGGTTCTTGAGTGATGCTGTTGCTCAAGCATTGAATTCACAAATTGTTCGGTTATACACACCCGCTACTGAATCAATGTACTTTGCTGTAGTTGGTGGAATTACTGTTGCCTTTGGTATTATGTTGAGTTTCTTTATTCCAAGAATTCATAAATTAATGGAAGGCGTTAATTAAATAGATTTTTAATGAAAGATATGTTAATTTTAATTAACATATCTTTTTTTGGAGGGAAACATGACAATTATTGCAACTAGTAGTGATAATCACTTTGATATTAATAAAGTTGATGTGGATATAATTATTGATGAACAAGTAAATTATCTATTAGCGAAAAATATTGAGTATTATCTTATTACAGGAGATTTATTTAATGATTTTAATAAAACGATTGATTATATTATTAGACTGAAAAGAAAGTTAAATAATAAAATTGTTGTCTTATTTATTGCAGGTAACCATGACATGGTTAAAAATATAACATTTGATGAGCTAGAAAGTGTAGTGAATGATTCTTATCTCCATAATCAATATTTGGATATCTCCGGCACTGAATGGCGTATTATAGGTAATAATGGATGGTACGATTACAGTTACTCAAAACAGCTAAAACGGTCTGATAAAGAAATGCTACATTGGAAAACAAACTATTGGATCGATCGTAAAATTGTTCAACCAATGCCAGATGTCGAGAGATTTAAATTAAGTTTAAGACAAACTGAAAAATTATTGAGTGATGCGAAACAATTAAATAAAAAAATAATATTTATGACTCATTTTGTACCTAATGAATTGTATATTAAAATTAATAATGATAATCGTTTCTGGAACGTTGCAAACGGCATGTTAGGTAGTCAAAAGATGGGAGATCTGTTAGAATACTATAAAGTAGAAAAAGTTTTATTTGGGCACCTCCATATCAAACATGATCCTATTCAAATTAATGAAACGACGTATTATACGAAGCCAGTGGGATATGGGCGGAAAAAATATAACGAATGGACGAAAAATACGTTCTTCGATGAGTGGAAATTTACGTTACAAATAATTAATTTAAAATAATTGAAAAAAAAGCTTGATTTTTAATCCATTTATTTGTATGATAGTTAAGTCGGATAAAGCTGATATGGAAGAGTAGCGAAGAGGCTAAACGCGGCGGACTGTAAATCCGCTCCTTCGGGTTCGGTGGTTCGAATCCACTCTCTTCCACCATTATTTTATAATATTGGGTTATAGCCAAGCGGTAAGGCAACAGGTTTTGATCCTGTCATGCGATGGTTCGAATCCATCTAACCCAACTAGCTAAAAGCAGATACTTAGGTATCTGCTTTTTTGTTTTATTTGTTATTTTATTTTTTTTTGCGGTATGATGGAGATAGTAATTAAATATAATAATTGAAATGAGGAAACTATGAAAATTGGATTTATTGGAGCTGGTAATATGGCTCGAGCAATTATTGAAGGTTTAGTAGAAGCAGAATTTATCGCGCCAAAAGAAATTTTGGTACACAGTGCAAGAGAGTCCAGCTATGTACCTTATGCTGAAGCTAATGGCTTTACAGCGTTAGGTAGCAATGCTCAGGTGGTTAGTGAGGCTGACGTTGTTTTTCTTGCTGTTAAACCAATTGTCTTAGGTATGGTTTTAGCAGAAATTAAAGAGTCAGTGAAGGAATACAAACCTATGCTAATTTCTATTGTATCAGGTGTTTCAATCTCTGAAATTGAATTAGAATTAGATAATCATTCAGTTGGTATTTTAAGAACAATGCCAAATGTTAACGCAACGGTTTCCGAAAGTATGACTGCGTTAGTCGGTAATGATATTTTGACAGATAAACAAATGAAACAAGGTACTGATTTATTTGATACTATTGGTGAAACGATGGAGATTGCTGAACGCGATTTTAGCACGTTTGTTGCTCTTGCTGGTAGCTCACCAGCATTTATTTACTTATTTATTGATACGCTTGCACGTGCAGGCGTTAAATATGGCTTACCAAAAGATAAAGCAACTAAGATTGCTGCTCAAGCTGTACTAGGCAGTGCAAAAAAGGTCTTAGCTACTGATGAAGTGCCATGGAAATTAATTGATGAGGTTTCATCTCCGGGTGGCACAACTATTGCTGGATTGCTTGCAATGGAAGAGGCTGGATTTATGAATTCTATTATTAAAGCAGTTGATGCAACTGTGGCTAAAGACAAAAACTAAATTTGATATGACCTTGTTTTTTTGGTCTATACCGATTATACTAAGTTTATAAATTGAAGGGATGGCGGATAAGATGAGTATTGTTTTAAAACATGCAGTTATCTACACGGGTTCAGAAAAAATTGAAGATGCATATATTCGATTTGATAAACAAATTAGTGCAATGGGGCCAATGAGCGAATACAAAGCTTTAGCCTCTGATGAGGTTAGAGATGTAGAAGGGAAAATTATTGTTCCTGGATTTATTGACGTTCACAGCCATGGTGGATATAGTTTTGATGCTATGGATGGTGATTCTAAACAAATTAATGAAATGGTTACCGATATGATTCACGAAGGTGTTACGACTTATTTCGCAACGACAATGACCCAATCACATGAAAATATTGCTAATGCTATGGTTGGTATCAAAAAAGCCGCTGAAGTGAACCCTGTTATTCAAGGAATTCATCTTGAAGGACCATTTATTTCTCCTGTTTTTAAAGGCGCACAGCCTGAAAAATATATTGAGGCACCTGATACAAAGTTATTTGATAAATGGAATGAATTATCAGGACATATGATCAAATTAGTGACTTATGCACCGGAACATAAAACGTCACCTGAATTTGAAGAGTATTGTATCAAGAATGGTATCGTACCTTCAGTGGGCCATAGTAACGCTACTCGCGAAGAAATGAAACATTCTCGAGCAAGTCATGTCACTCATTTATACAATGCACAACGCGAATTTAAGCATCGTGAACCAGGTGTAACTGGACATGCATTTTTAGAGGATAATATTTATACAGAAATTATTGCTGATGGTTTTCATATTGTGCCAGATATGATTAAACTAGCCTATGATTTAAAAGGACCTAAACGTATTGAATTAATTACTGACTCGATGCGTGCTAAAGGAATGCCTGAAGGCTTAAGCGAACTTGGCGGGCAAAAAGTTATTGTTAAAGACAAACAAGCAAGATTAGAATCTGGTAATTTAGCAGGCTCTGTTTTACAATATCAAGATGCATTTAAAAATATTATGAAATTTACTGGTTGTGGTATCGAAGAAGCTGTATTGATGAGTTCTGTCAATCAAGCTAGGGAATTCAATTTAACATCAAAAGGTGCTATTGAAATCGGAAAAGATGCTGATATGAACTTATTTGATGCTAACATGCAACTAGAAAGCACATATAGCTTTGGACGTAAATTTTAATAAAAGGTTAGGAAGGTAATTGTTAATGGGATCTCCCATATATATTCAAATTCATAATGAAATGAAAAAAACAATTGAATCTGGTGAATGGGAAGTTGGCAATCGTATTCCGGCTGAACGTGAACTTGCTGTTGTATTTGGTGTCAGCAGAATGACGCTTAGACAGGCAATTCAAACCTTGGTAGATGAAGGTATTCTAGAACGTCATGTTGGTGATGGAACCTACGTTGCTCGTAAGAAGGTTCAAGAAAAGATGTCAGGTGTGACTAGTTTTACTGACCTAATGGCTGAACAGGGAAAAGTGGCTTCAAGTAAGACGATCACTTATCATGTTACAACGCCTTCATTAAGTGAAATTGAAAAGTTACAATTGATCGATGGCGAACTAGTCTTACGAATGGAACGAATTCGTTATGCTGATGGTTTACCGATTTGTTTTGAAGTTGCTACGGTTCCTAATAAATTAGTTGAGGGTTATAGTAAAACTGAAATTACGAGCTCTTTATATCGAACATTGGAAGAAAAAGCCAATTTAACATTGGGAGGGGCACAACAGACAGTGTCTGCTATGTCAGCTGCTGAAAGCATAGCGGATTATCTATCAATCAAGCGTGGTGAAGCGATTTTGAGGCTTCGTCAAGTTAGCTTTTTGAAAAATGGTGAACCTTTTGAATATGTTCGGACACAATATGTAGGGAATCGCTTTGAATTTTATCTAGAAAAATAAAGTTTAAGAAATTATTAATTGCTCTCTTTCAACCATATCAATGGATGAGATAGAGTAATTTTTTTTTTGAGAAATCTGTTCGATTGACATCAATTTGAGATAACGCTATATTATTTAAGAGCAAAAAATAAATTATCTGAAGGGGTTTTAAGATATGTATTTATTAGTTAATATTTTCGGTGTTGCCATTTTTATTTTAGTTGCATTTGCGTTTTCCAAGAAAAAGAGAGAAGTCAATTGGAAATCAATCGCAATTATGGTCGTTATTAATTTATTTTTAGCTTGGTTCTTAACAAAATTCTCATTAGGACGTGATCTTGTAGAAGGCGCGGCTAATGGGTTTAATTGGCTAATGCAGGCCGCATATCAAGGTATTCAATTTATGGTACCCGCTATGCCTAAAGTAACTGATATGGGATTTTTCATGAGTGTTCTATTACCAGTTATTATGATTGTGCCATTGTTTGATATTTTAACGTACATTGGCGTTCTTCCATTTATTATTAAGTGGATTGGCCGTGGGTTATCAAAAATTACAGGCCAACCAAAATTTGAATCATTTTTCTCAGTAGAAATGATGTTTTTGGGAAATACTGAAGCATTAGCTGTTTCAAGCCTTCAGTTGAAACTAATGAAATCAGAACGGAACTTAACTTTGGCAATGATGTCAATGAGCTGTGTGACGGCTTCAATCATTGGTGCTTATACAACAATGATGCCAGGTCAATATATCTTAACAGCTGTTCCAATTAATATTATTAATGCTATTATTATAACAAGTATTTTAAATCCAGTTGAAGTAACAGAAGAAGAAGATACTATTGCTGAAATGACAGGTAGTAACTCAAATGATTTAGAAACTTCTGAATCAGATAATAAAAGAGAACCCTTTTTCGCTTTCTTGGGTGATTCAATTTTGGGTGCTGGTAAGTTAGTCTTGATTATTGCAGCAAATGTTATTGCTTTCGTTGCTTTAGCAGCCTTGATTGATAATATTCTTGGATTAGTTAATCCAAATTTATCACTTGAAAATATTTTAGGTATTATTATGTTCCCATTTGCTTGGTTAATGGGATTCAATCCTTCAGATGCTTTCGAATTAGCACGTTACATGGGTACAAAATTAGTAACAAATGAATTTGTTGTTATGGGACAAGTATCAAGTACGATTAACTCATTTGCACCTCATTACAAAGCTGTTTTAACTGTTTTTGTTACATCGTTTGCAAACTTTTCAACAATTGGAATGATTATTGGTTGTTTCAAAGGAATTGTGGATAAAGAAAAAAATGATGTTATCGCAAGAAACGTTGGTTACATGCTATTATCTGGTATTCTAGTTTCATTATTATCAGCGGGTATGGTTGGCGTTTTCGTTTGGTAATATAACAATATGTAAAAAAGAACTAAGAAATTTTTAATTTCTTAGTTCTTTTTTTTATGTCCTCTAAATTTTTCTTTGTATATTAGTAATAAGTAACGTGGAATAGCTAGCATTCGAATAAAACGAGTCGGTTCTTGGAATAAACGATAAAGCCACTCAATATGATGATTTTGCCAAAATTGTGGCGCACGATTCACAGTACCCGCTAGAACGTCGAAACTACCACCAACACCCATCCAGATACTATCAGACACTTGGCGATTACGCTGAATAAATTCCTCCTGATTTGGAAAACCTGTTGCAACAAAAACAAAATCAGGCTGAGATATTTTAATGTTACTTACAATATCCTGATCATTTTTGAAATAACCATTATGAAATCCGACTAAATTAATGTTTGGATAATCAGACTTAATCGTTTTGGCAACTTTTTGGATGACCGTTTCGGCTGCACCAACTAGGTATATTGATTTTTGATGACTATTAGCCCATTTAAGCAGGCTCATTAAAGTATCATAGCCAGTGATTCGTTCGGGCATTGGAGTCCCTAAAATTGCTGCGCCTTTGATAATACCAATACCATCTGGTGTAACGTAGTCAGCTTGGTTAAGAATCTTTTTATAATCTGGGTGTTGTCGTGCAAATAGAACAATTTCTGGGTTGGCTGTCACGATAAATCGATTTAGATGAGCTATCGAATCAGTCGCTATCTGAGTTAAAAAAGCGTCATTAGTTGTATTAATAAATTCGATATCTAATATTTTTGTTTTTTTAAATTTATTTGGCATAATATGTCCTCACTTTTTAAACTTTGTCTCATTATAACAGAAGATAAATTTAAAATAAGTATTGAATATGACGGATTACGGAAAAAATGGTAAAATGTAGATTATAATTTGTGTGCTGGAAAAAATTCTAGTAGTGCATTCATTTTAAAGGAGAAACATCATGGTAAAAAATTACCCAGATGATAGCTATACGTTACATACGGACGTTTATCAGATTAATATGATCCAAACTTACTGGGAAAAAAATATTCATAATCAAAATGCTGTATTTGAAGTTTTCTTCAGAAATTTACCATTTTCTAATGGCTATGCGATTTTTGCAGGCTTAGAACGAGCTATTAATTATATTCAAAATTTAAAATTTTCAGAGACAGACATTGCGTATTTAAGAGAAGTGGCAGGATATCCAGATGATTTTCTTGCCTATTTAAAAGATTTTCATTTTCGTGGCACAATCAGGTCAGCTGTTGAAGGGGAAGTTGTTTTTAACGGCGAACCCATTGTCCAAATAGAAGGTCCTTTAGCAGACTGTCAATTAGTAGAAACGGCATTACTTAACATCATTAATTATCAAACATTGATTGCAACAAAATCAGCTCGTATCAAAGCTGTAGCCGGAGATGATGGTGTGTTAGAATTTGGTACAAGACGAGCACAAGAATTTGATGCAGCTATTTGGGGAACACGTGCAGCTTATATTGGTGGATTTGATGCAACTAGTAATGTCCGAGCAGGTAAAATATTTGGTATTCCTATCAGTGGAACGCATGCGCATTCATTAGTTCAAGCATACAGAGATGACTATGATGCTTTTATGGCTTACGGAACAACGCATCGTGATTGTGTCTTTTTAGTTGATACATACGATACGTTAAAAAGTGGTGTGCCAAGTGCAATTAAAGTTGCTAAAGAGTTAGGTGATAAGATTAATTTTGCCGGCGTACGAATTGATAGTGGGGATATGGCTTACATTTCGAAACGCGTTCGTGAACAATTAGATGAAGCTGGATTTACAGAAGCTAAAATTTATGCCTCAAATGACTTAGATGAAAAAACAATTACTAATTTAAAAATGCAAGGAGCTAAAATTGACGTCTGGGGCGTTGGAACTAAACTAATAACTGCCTATGATCAACCCGCCTTAGGTGCAGTTTATAAATTAGTAGCCATTGAAGGTGGCGATGGTAAAATGGTTGATACAATTAAACTCAGTAATAATGCAGAAAAAGTATCAACACCAGGTAAGAAACAAGTATGGCGTATTACTAATAAAGTTGATGGTAAAACTGAAGGAGATTACATTGCACTATCGGATGAGGAACCTCAGAAACAAGACTCACTTTATATGTTCCATCAGCAGTATACCTATATTAATAAGTTGGTAACTAACTATAATGCACGACCAATTTTACAAGATATATTTGTTGAAGGTGAACTGGTTTATAATCAGCCAGAATTGGATGCTATTAGAGAGTATTCAAGAATTCAGTTAGATGGGTTATGGGAAGAATATAAACGTGAATTAAATCCACAAGATTACCCTGTCGATTTATCACAAAAAGCTTATGATAATAAGATGGCTATCATCCAAAAAATTAGAAATAATATGAATAATATTAAATAAGGGGTGTTAATCTTGACTGACTTACAAAAGAAAATTATTGAAACTTTGAAAGTGAAATCAAGTGTAAATATTGCAGAAGAAATTCGTATGAGTATTGATTTTATGAAAGCTTATTTATTGAAACATCCATTTTTAAAATCTTTAGTTTTAGGAATTTCTGGTGGACAAGATTCAACACTTGCTGGGTATTTAGCACAACAGGCTATTCGTGAGTTACGTGAAGAAACCGGTGATAGCAATTATCAATTTATTGCAGTTCGACTACCATACGGCAATCAATCCGATGAATCTGATGCATTAGATGCTATAAAATTTATGCAGGCAGATCAAGTGGTTCGTGTAGACATTAAAGGTGCTACCGATGAAATGGTAATAAGCTTAATGGCAAACAATCTTGAAATTTCTGATTTTAATAAAGGTAATATCAAAGCTCGTCAGCGCATGATTGCTCAATATGGGATTGCCGGGGCAAAGTCAGGTGCGGTTGTGGGAACTGACCATGCTGCAGAAGCAATTACTGGATTTTATACTAAATATGGTGACGGAGGTGCTGATATTACACCACTTTGGCGTTTGAATAAGCGCCAAGGTAGAGAGATGTTAGCTTCGTTAAATGCGCCGGAACATCTGTATTTAAAAGTACCAACAGCCGATTTGGAAGAAGACCGTCCAGCGCTACCTGATGAAGTTGCCTTAGGAGTTACTTACGATAATATTGATGATTATCTTGAAGGAAAGGTAGTTTCAAAAGAAATTAGTGATAAAATTGAAAATTGGTATTTAAAGACAGAACACAAACGACATCTGCCAATTACTGTTTATGATTCTTTTTGGAAGTAAATAGTTGCGTAAGCTGTTTCATTTCAGTTATAATTAAAGAAATCATAGGGGAGTAACTGGCGGTTATCCGCGGCAATGTCACCAACAAGAAAGTTCTTTTTCTGGTATTGCCTTAAATAGTGAGACTTATGTATGTTTAAAGTTCTGCAACATACATAGGTCTTTTTTTGTATTTTGTGAAACTATTATAAGGAGGATTACTATGACAAAAAGGATTTACGCACAATCAGTTGACGAAGTTTTAGCAGGCCAAAAGACAGATTTGGCAGGGTTAACAACCCAAGAGGTTAAAGAAAGAACAGACAAGTATGGATTGAATCAGTTGTCAGAAGGTAAACGTAAAACAATATTACAAAAATTCTTTGATCAGTTTAAAGATTTCATGATAATCGTTTTAATTGTGGCTGCGTTAATTGCGGCATCATCAGGTGAAGTTGTGGACGCAATTATCATCATGTTAGTTGTTGTTTTAAACGCTGTATTCGGTGTTTTTCAAGAATCTAAGGCTGAAGAGGCAATTAATGCGTTAAAAGAAATGTCGACACCTAACGCAAATGTAAAACGAAATGGGCAAATTGAAACTGTAAAAAGTGAAAATTTAGTACCTGGAGATATTGTTTTACTTGAAGCAGGGGATGTTATTCCAGCAGATTTACGTTTAACACAGATTGCTTCTCTTAAAATTGAAGAATCTGCTTTAACTGGTGAATCAGTACCTGTTGATAAAAGTTTAAATTTATTAAATGATGAAGATGCTGGTATTGGCGATCGCCATAATATGGCGTTTATGAATAGTAATGTAACTTATGGGCGTGGTGAAGGAATCGTTGTTGGAACAGGGATGAACACTGAAGTTGGACGTATTGCAGGAATGCTCAATTCTGCCGATGAAATGAAAACACCACTACAAGATAATCTTAACCAATTAGGTAAAACATTAACTATTTTAATATTAATTATTGCTGTTATTGTTTTCTTCGTTGGTCTACAAAATGGAGATAATAGTGTCATTGATATGTTGTTAATTGCGATTTCATTAGCTGTAGCTGCAATTCCAGAAGGATTACCAGCTATTGTTACAATTATTTTAGCACTTGGAACACAAAAGATGGCAAAAAGAAATGCGATTGTTAGAAAATTACCAGCAGTTGAAACACTTGGTAGTACTGACATTATTGCATCAGATAAGACGGGTACATTAACGTTAAATCAAATGACTGTTGAAAAAATATTTATAAATAATGAGTTATTAGATGCCGATAAGGTGGAAACAAATTTAGAAAGTCCACTATACCAGGTGATGTCTTTCAGTAATGACACAAAACAAACATCTGAGGGCAATTTAATTGGTGACCCAACAGAGACGGCTCTAATTCAATATCATTTAGATCATGGATTAGATGTGGATGCATTATTAAGCAGTGAACCTCGAGTTGCTGAAGTTCCATTTGATTCAGAACGTAAATTGATGTCAACAATTCAAAAAAATGAGGATAAATCTTTTTTTGTTGCTGTTAAGGGTGCTCCCGATCAACTATTAAAACGGGTAACACGTTATATTGAAAATGGCGAAATTAAACCGATAACTGATGCACAGCTAGATTATATTATGACTAATAATCATGATATGGCAACGCAAGCATTACGCGTGTTAGCATTCGCGTATCGTGAAATGCCTGCAATTCCAGCGGTATTAGATTCAGAAACTGTGGAAAATGATTTGATTTTTGCTGGATTAGTTGGAATGATTGATCCAGAGCGACCAGAAGCTGCTGCTGCAGTTAGCGAAGCTAAGAAAGCCGGGATCCGTCCTTTGATGATTACAGGCGATCATCGCGATACTGCCGAAGCTATTGCAGTTCGATTAGGAATTGTTGAAGCTGGACAACATGAAGCAATTATTTCTGGTTCTGAATTAGATGATTTATCAGACTCAGAATTTGAAAATAAGGTTGAACAATATTCTGTATATGCAAGGGTATCGCCTGAACATAAAGTGCGAATTGTTAAAGCATGGCAGAAAAAGAATCAAGTGGTTGCTATGACTGGTGATGGTGTGAACGATGCGCCAGCTTTGAAATCGGCTGATATTGGAATTGGGATGGGTATTACAGGAACTGAAGTATCTAAAGGTGCTTCAGATATGGTTCTCGCTGATGATAATTTTGCGACAATTGTTTTTGCTGTTAAGGAAGGACGAAAAGTCTTTTCTAATATTCAAAAATCAATTCAATATTTACTTTCTGCAAACTTAGGTGAAGTATTAACCTTGTTTGTTATGACAATGATGGGTTGGAGTATTTTGGCACCAGTCCATATTTTGTGGATTAACTTGGTAACAGATACATTTCCCGCAATTGCACTTGGTGTAGAACCTGCTGAAAAAGGATTGATGGATCAAAAACCACGTGGACGTAAATCAAACTTCTTCTCTGGTGGTGTGATGCCAAGTATTATTTATCAAGGTATCTTAGAAGGGGCTATAACATTATTTGTTTATTGGTTGGCTTTAACGTATCCTGTTCATATGGGTGATAAATTAATTCATGCAGATGCTTTAACAATGGCTTTTGCAACATTAGGATTAATTCAGTTATTCCATGCATTCAATGTTAAATCAATCCATGGGTCAATCTTCAACCGTAATATCTTTAAAAATGTGACGTTTAATTGGTCAATTTTGGCATCATTTGCGTTGCTCGCAGCAACTATTTTAATCCCCGGATTAAATAAAATGTTCCATGTTAGCCATTTAGATATGTATCAATGGGGTATTGTTTTAGCGGGATCATTCTCAATTATTGTGATTGTTGAAATTGTGAAGCTTGGCCAACGATTATTCAGAAAAAATAAATAAAAGGAAGTTTATATCTTGAAAAAAAGAGTTAATGTAAATTATTATATCAATGCGTTAAATGATGTTGCGCAAGCAACTGAAGAAATGGGTAATTCTTTAAATGATCATTACGAAGTAATGGAAAAAGCCATTACTGCAGGTGACTTTTCTATTGTTTCAGATGATGAATTCACAACTACTAAAGAAAAATTTGTTGAAGGTACAGCAAGTTACCAAGAAAATTTAAGCAAATTAGATGATTTACAAGTACCCATTCCTGTTTTGGGAAAACATAAAAAATTAATTAGTGGTTATCGTACTTTTGTTGAAGGTTGCGATGAGATGACAAGTAGTATTAATGTTGAGAAACATCTTGTCGAGGTTGATGCATTTAAAGCTTCAGAAGAAAAACAAGATAAAGGAATGACGCAAACAACTGATATGATGCAACGTATCATGCAACAAATTTTAGGTTAAATTTAATTAAAGAGATTGATATTAGGAATGGTTGTACTGACGCCTATTATTAGTCTCTTTTTTATGAACAAAAAATATTCGAATTGAGGTCGTTATCATGGAAAAAAACATTATGCCGTTAGTATTAAAAGAGCTAAATCAGTATCGAGAAAAACAAATTAACGCAGTTTTAGGGATGCTTGATGAAGGAAATACTGTTCCATTTATTGCACGATATCGAAAAGAAAGAACAGATAGTTTAGACGAAGTTCAAATTCGTGAAATTGAGACAACTTATAAACATGTTGAGAGTTTAGAAAAACGTAAAGCAGAAGTTATCCACATAATTGAAGAACAAGGTAATTTAACAGAAGCTTTAAAAAATAAAATTAGTTTAGCAAAAAAATTGCAACAGATTGAAGATTATTATTTACCTTTTAAACAAAAACGTCGTACTAAGGCCACTATTGCCAAAGAGGCTGGATTAGAACCATTTGCCAAATGGTTGTTGACATTCCCCCAAACAGCAGCTGAAATTAATCAGAAAGCAAGCACATTTATTAATGTTGATGCTGAAATTTTAACTGAAGAAGACGTTTTTGCTGGGGTACATGAAATTTTAGCTGAAGCATTTGGTGAAAGTGCCGAATATCGTGAGTGGATTCGTAAAGTAACTCAAAAAGATAGTTTGTTTGAAGCAAAAGTTAAAGCTGAAGAAAAAGACGAAAAAGGTATTTATCGTGATTACTATGAGTTTAGTGAATCTTTAAAATCAGTCGTTCCGCATCGTGTACTGGCAATTAATCGTGGTGAAAAAGAGGGAATCTTAAAAGCTTCCGTTGTTGTACCAGAACAAGCAATTATGACATTTATGCATTTTAGAATTATTGGGAAAAATAGTGGTGACGCTGTACCAATCATTGAAAATGCGTATCAAGATAGTTATAAACGCTTTATTAAACCATCAATTGAGCGTGAAATTCGTAAAGGTATGACAGAGGTTGCTGAAGAACAAGCTATTAATGTGTTTGGGGATAACTTATACCATTTACTTATGCAAGCACCATTAAAAGGGAAAGTTGTTTTAGGTTTTGATCCAGCCTATCGAACAGGCTGTAAGTTAGCCATCGTGGATGGTACAGGTAAATTCTTAGACAAATTGGTAATTTATCCACATAAACCTGCAAATGGTGAAAAACGTGCCGCAGCTGCTGGACAATTTAAACAGTTCCTTGAAAAATACCAAGTTGAAATGATTGCAATTGGAAATGGAACAGCAAGTCGAGAATCTGAACAATTTGTTTCAGATATTTTAAAAGAAATCGAACGGCCAATTTTTTATGTCATTGTAAATGAGGCTGGGGCATCGGTTTATTCAGCTAGTCAAGCAGCTCGTGATGAATTCCCAGAACTTCACGTTGAAGAACGCTCTGCTATTAGTATCGGCCGTAGATTGCAAGATCCTTTGGCTGAATTAATTAAGATTGATCCTAAATCTGTTGGAGTCGGTCAGTATCAACATGATGTTGCTGAAAAAAAATTGGATGCACAGTTAGATGTCGTGATTGAAGATGCTGTGAATAAAGTTGGGGTTAATTTAAATACAGCTAGTTCAGAGCTATTAACAAAAATTTCTGGATTAAATTTAACAATTGCTAAAAATGTTGTTACTTATCGTGACGAAAATGGTAAATTTACGAAGCGTCAACAACTTAAGAAAGTACCACGCTTAGGACCAAAAGCTTATGAACAAGCAATTGGATTTTTACGTATTGTTTCTGGGGATAACATTTTAGATAATACTGATATTCATCCTGAAAGTTATCCACTAACAAAGATTTTGTTGAAAGAATTGGGGATAAAAATAACTAATTTGGGTAAAACTGAGACAAATGACCAATTAGCACAGACAAATGCTGAAAATTTGGCACAAGTTGTGGGTAGTGGTGTGGAAACAGTAGCAGATATTCTAGCTAGTTTACAAAAACCAGGCCGTGATTTACGTGACGATATGCCGGCACCGTTACTACGACACGATGTGTTAACAATTGAGGACTTAGAACCCGGCATGTCATTACAAGGAACCGTTCGGAACGTAATTGATTTTGGTGCGTTTGTAGATATTGGTGTTAAACAAGATGGACTTGTCCACATTTCACAATTAACAGATAAGTTCGTTAAGAAACCAAGTGAAGTGGTTGCGGTTGGGGACATAGTTACAGTGTGGGTAATGGAAGTTGATTTGAAACGTAATCGCGTTCAGTTAACAATGAAACGACCAACGGATAAATAAGATGACTGATTTTGAATTAACAGCTTTAGTTCAAAACTTATCCACAACTTTTTTTAAGCAGCCATTTATCCACAAAGCAACATTTAATAAAAGACTACGAACGACGGGTGGACGGTATCGATTAAATGACCATAATATTGAAATTAATCCTAAAATGCTGACGGAACATGGTGAGGATATTTTAATAGGTGTTATCAAGCATGAATTATGTCATTATCATCTGCATATTGCTAAAAAGGGTTATCAACATCGTGATCATGATTTCAAACAGCTACTGACAATTGTAGGTGGTAGCCGGTTTGCCCCTCTTGGTCCAAAACAGGCTAAAAAGAAAAGAGTTATTCACTATCAATGCTCTAATTGTGGACAACAGTATCAACGACAAAGAAAAATTAACCTGTCACGCTACGTTTGCTCGAAGTGTCGAAGTAAGTTAATTTTAATGGAATACTAATTTATTTTAAATGGGACTTGTAACAAGGAACAATTTTTGCTACAATTATGATTGTTCTTGCGAGTATGGCGGAATTGGCAGACGCGTCAGACTAAGGATCTGGTGGGATAATATCCCGTGATGGTTCGAATCCATTTACTCGCATAATAGTTTTACTTAAAAGCACTCGACCTTGTTACTATGGGGTTTAGTGCTTTTTTTAATGAAAGATTGCCATACTGGCGTATTATGAAATTAAAGAATTATTAAGCGTTAATTATTTTGGTGTCTTAATTTTGCGATTATTGATAAAATAGAATGAATTAAACTTAACGACTGGGAGAATGGGTAAATTGAATAATTATGTCAAAATAAAAAATATGGCACATTTTGTGCCGGAACGAATTGTGACAAATAATGAATTAGCTAAATTTATGCCAACCTCGGATGAATGGATAGTGGCGCATACTGGGATTAAAACACGACACTATGCAATTGATGAAAATACATCAGATTTGAGTACAAAAGTAGCAAATGAACTTTTACTTAAATCTGGGTATGAAGCCACAGATATTGATTTAATTATTATTTCCACAATTTCGCCAGACGCCTTAACACCATCGACAGCTGCGATTGTTCAAGGAAATATTGGCGCAATGAACGCCTTTGCTTTCGATATTAGCGCTGCTTGTGCGGGATTTATATTTGCTATGAGTACCGCAGAAAAGTTTTTACGTACAGGGCAATACAAACGGGCAATTGTGATTAGTGCAGAAGTTAACTCAAAAATGATGGATTTTAAGGATCGAACAAGCGCTGTATTTTTTGGAGACGGTGCAGGTGGTGCTCTTCTTGAAGCCTCAAATAATTCAGCGGATGAAAGCTTTATTGCTGAAAAAATAGAAACAAATGGGCAAAAAAAGGATGTTATTCATAGTGGACGTATTGAACCATTAAGTGATGTTAATGAAGATAATTATCCAACAATAGATGCATTTTTCCAAGAGGGACGAGATGTGTTTGAATTTGCTACAACAGTTGTGCCTAATCAGATGAAACAATTACTTAAAGATAATAAGTTAAAAACAAGTGATATTGATTTGGTTGTTTGCCATCAAGCAAATTTAAGAATTATTGAAACAATTGCTGATGAGTTAGGGATGCCAATTGAAAAATTTGCAACAAGTGTTATTCATCACGGAAATACATCTTCAGCCGGGATTCCAATGGCCCTAAATGAAGCAATTCAACAAGGGTTTACGGGTGGTACAGTTTTATTAACTGGATTTGGAGCTGGCTTAGCATATGGAAGTTTACTAATAAAAATTTAAGGTGTGTGCAAATTAATGAAATTTAATGAAATTAATCAATTATTAGATAAAATTGCGACAATGCCATTTTCTCATGTTGAAATTGAAGATGGTGACTTTAAAGTAGTTGTAGATCAAGAAAAAACAGCCGAAAAAATAAAAGTAGCAACAAATATACAAGAAGATGATAGTGACACCATTTTTATCGTTAAAAGCCCACTTGTTGGGTTAGTTCATTTTGATAAAATGGGAACAATTGGGACTAAAATTATTAAAAAGCAGGTTATTGCTCAAATTGAAAGTATGAAATTATACAATGATATCCAATCGCCAGTGACAGGTATCGTACTTGAACAACTAGTAGATGATGGTGAATTAGTCGAATTTGATCAAGAGTTACTTAAAATTAGAATAGATGGATAGGTGAGTCATTTGTTTCGAAAAATTTTAATAGCGAATCGTGGAGAAGTGGCTGAACGAATTATTCGCGCTTGCCAAAAATTAAATATACAAACGGTCGCTATTTATTCAACAGTGGATGCACAAAGTCGATTTGTTGAACTTGCTGATGAAAAAATTTGCATTGGGCCAGCCTTAGCAAAAGATTCTTATTTAAATCGAGAGAGTATATTGATGGCAGCATTAAGTTTAAATGTTGATGCAATTCATCCAGGATACGGGTTTCTATCAGAAGATGCGCATTTTGCACAAATGTGTATGGAATGTGGTATTACTTTTATTGGTCCGGAAGCGGAATTAATCCAGCAACTAGCAGATAAAGATAAATCTCGTTTGTTAGCAATTGAGAAAGGGGTACCCGTTATTCCTGGATCTGATTTAATTACTTCTAACGAAGAATTGATTGAGCAAGCAAATAAAATTGGATTCCCACTATTAATTAAAGCTTCACATGGCGGAGGCGGCAAGGGTATCAGAGCAGTTGAAAGGAAATCTGATTTGTTATCTGGCGCTGAGATTGTTCAGCAAGAAGCAAAGGCTTCTTTTGCTGAGGGAAGTTTTTATCTTGAAAAAAAATTGATAAACGCGCGGCATATAGAAGTGCAAATTATCGGTGATGGGCACCATGTTCAAGTGTTAGGAAATCGGGATTGTAGCTTGCAAAATCACCGACAAAAAGTGATTGAAGAAAGCCCATCAGTTGTCTTAACTAGTGAGCAACAAAGCCAACTCTACTATTTTACGCGTCAGTTAATCAAAAATTTACATTACGTTGGATTAGGAACTGTAGAATTTTTATTTGCGAATAATCAATTTTATTTTTTAGAAATGAATACACGATTGCAAGTCGAACATGGTGTTACTGAAGAAACTGTTAAAATGGATGTTGTTCAACAACAGTTGTTAGTTGCTGAAGGTAAAGAAGTATTGAATAATGATGTAGAAATGAATGGACATGCAATCGAATGTCGATTATCCTTAATTCCAAGTGTGAAAACTAAAATTACATGTTTTGATTTTCCTAAAGATATTCGAATTGAAACGGGTTATGGTGTCGGTGACACCATCTCTGCTTTCTATGACGGACTATTAGCAAAAATTATTTGTCATGCTGAAACGAGAGAATTAGCTATTTTAAAAATGCAAAAATCACTTGAATCAATTTATATTTCAGGAATTGAAACTAATTTAACGCAATTAAAAATAATTATAAAATCACAAGAATTTATTGAAAATACCATTTCAATTGATAGCAAAATTTAAAGGCGGTGGCGGTAATGAGTCATTATCCAAAGACAAATCAATGGCAAAAGTGCCGAAATTGTGGGACGCATTTACATGAAAGTGAATGGGCACCTTATTTTATTTGTCCTAAATGCCAAACTTATAAACGCTTGACTGCTATGGAGAGAATTGCTATTTTAACAGATGAAAACGGTTTTGAGGTAATAAATGTAGCAAATAAAACAGAAAATAAAGCACAATTTCCAGGTTACTCAGAAAAACTGGAACGTGCTAAGCGTTCAACGACATCTGATGAAGCCGTTATTGTCGGTGAAGGTAGCATTGATCAACAACCATTGATTTTAGCAGTAATGGATAGTTTTTTTATGATGGGATCATTGAATACGACGGCAGGGACTAGAATTAAGTTAGGGATGCAAGTCGCATTAGATAAACGACTGCCATTTGTAATCGTTACTGCTTCTGGTGGTGCAAGAATGCAAGAGGGAATTTATTCGTTATTACAAATGAATTCGATTCTTTACATGAAACAAAAACTAGATAATGCAGGGTTATTAGTCATGTCCCTATTGACGGATCCAACAATGGGTGGTGTCAGTGCTAGCTTTGCACTAAATAACGATATTGTATTAGCTGAAAAACAAGCTAAAATTGGCTTTGCTGGTGAAAGAGTGATTAAACAGACGACAAATGAAAAGCTACCTGCTAATTTTCAAACAGCAGAAGGTTTATATGAAAATGGATTTGTTGATCAGGTTATTGATCGGAAAAACATAAAACAGATTCTTAGTCAGCTACTACTATTACACGTGTGAGGGGATATTAAAAATGGACTCAGATTTTTTAAAAAAAGTTCGATCGAATGATAGATTAAGTGCTAAATTTATTATTTCTAGTCTATTTGATGTGTTTTTCGAAAATCATGGTGATCGAGTTGGCGAAGAGGATGCTTCCATTATTGGTGGGATTGGACTTTTTCATAAGTGCCCAGTGACAGTTATTGGCATTAATCGGGGCGTAAATTTAGAAGAACGTTTAGCCTATAATTTTGGTGCCGTGAAGCCAAGTGGGTATCGAAAAGCAATGCGATTACTAAATGAAGCTGAAAAATTTAAGCGACCTGTTGTAACGCTAATTAATATGCCCGGCGCAGATGCCAGCGTTAAATCAGAACAAACAGGACAGAGCTATATTATTTCTGAAATGATTTTAAAAATGGGTGCATTACAAGTGCCGAATATTGCCATTTTTTTAGGTGAAGGTCAAAGCGGTGGTGCACTGGCTTTAGCAAATGCAAATGCTATTATGATGGTTGAAAATAGCTTATTTTCAGTAGCATCTCCAGAAGCCGTTAGTGCTATTTTGAAGAAAACTAATCCAAATGAGATTGAAACAAGTTTGCCAATGACGGCTACTGAGTTATTTAATATTGGATTGATTGATGTGGTATTGCCAGAAACTAATCAGGCAGCAACAATAAGTCTAATGGACAGTAGTCTAAATGAATTGCTGAAGAACCTAGCGACTAAATCATCTAATGAACTTATTGAACAAAGAGAAATGAAATACCAAAAGTTTTTAGAAAATTGGTAAAAAAGAAACGGACCTCAAATTTTAATTGAGGTCCGTTTCTTTTTTATATCTATTTATTTAGAGAGTTGCTGTTCTAAACTAGTAAAGGCTTGTGTTGATTTGTTTAAACCTAATTGAGAACGAATAGCATTTGAGACGCGTTTCTTTTCAGTCGATGTTGGAACTTCATATGAAAGACCATCAACATCTGTACTTACTCCTTGCAAGAAATCAGAGTGAATTGATTCTGTAGCGGCGCTGTAGTTTGTTTCTACTGTGAGCATATCATTAAAACTAAGATCAGTTACCATGTTTCCGTCAATTGTTTTTAATAATTTTTTGTAGTTTGCGAGTGAATTTACAGATTTAGCTTTTCCGGTAATTGCTGTAATAATCTGTTTTTGACGTTTTTGACGGCCATAATCACCTAGTGGATCTGAATGACGCATTCGCGTATAAGCTAAGGCTTGTTTGCCGTTTAAATGGATTGTCTTACCTTTTTTATAATGAGTTCCTTCAAGTTTAAATGAAAGTAATGGTTTGACATCAACACCACCAACGGTATCAACAATTTTCTTTAATCCATTCATGTTAATTAACATATAATAATCAATTGGGATATCTAATAAATTTTGAACAGTATTAACAGCAGATGTTGAACCATCTTTGCCACCATAGGTATAGGCACTGTTTATTTTTGAAGAGCTTTCATCACTTCCGTCAATTTTAACTTGAGTATCACGAGGAATACTTGTTAAGGTAGTTTTATTTGTTGTTGGATTAACTGTTGCAACGATCATTGTATCCGTGCGTCCTGTATCACTTCGACCAAGTGCGCCAGTATCAGTCCCCATTAATAGAATTGAAAAAGGTTTTTTCTCACTCAAAATACTGGAAACATTTCTTAATTTTTTTGCTTTGGTTTTCTTGTAAGTTTTTGCGACGGTATCTTCAGTATGTGTGAATACTGAATAGGCATATACACCTCCAGAAGCAATACCTAAAATCATAATTATCAATAGTGTCCACAGTATTGGATGCTTATTTTTATTGCTTTGAGAACTGCCTTTTATTGGAGATGGCATTCCCAAGTTATTATTTTTAGCCATATTTATTCATACCTTTCATTACATTAATTAAGCTGATTATACGATAAAAAAAGGGATAAAAAGCAAAAAAAATTTTTTCTTACGGTATTATTAAATAATTGAAAAAATGTAAAAGAATGAAAAGGACAACTTTGATTAATTAAGTAATGTTAAATCAGTGAAAAACGACTAATTGTATTACGCTTTTGTCATTTTAATATAGAACTCGTAAATGCCTATTTAACAACAAATAAGAGGGATAAAAACAATGGAAATGGCCTTTTGTAACATTTGTGTAATCATACTGAAATTAAAAGATGTAAATTAAATTCGAATGTAAACTAACCGTAATGGTATGTACCTAAGAACCGTGCTATTCTATTCTAGTCGAGAAAAACGAATACGCTAAAATTAAATAATAATTATGAAATCAACTAGGAGAGTGCCTTTTGAAAATTAATAGTAAAATTGCTAAAGTAATGATGATGACAGCTACACTTATTGGAATGAGCGCAGTTGCAGAACAAGCTAACGCTTCAGATAGTGTAACTGAACTAACAAGCACGATTGCTAAATTAAATAGCAAGAGCACTAAAGTTGCTGCAAAATTAGCAACAATTAATAGTGAAATTACTTCAACTCAAGCTGAAGTTAAGGATGCTAAAGATACAGCTGCAAAACTTGAATCAGATCAATACAAATTAGGTAAGAAGATCAGCAGATTAAATGTTGAAATTTCACAAAGAGATTCACAATTAGCTGATCAAACACGTGCTTTACAAGTTGATGGAAGTACAGCAAGCATGGTTGAATTTGTTTCAGATTCAAAAAGTGTTGTTGATGCCTTCAAACGTGTGGGAACAGTTACAACATTAGTTGGTGCTGGTCAAAAAGCTGCTAAACAACAAAAAGCTGATAAAGCAGAAGTTAAATCTTCTAAAGTTGAATTAGATGAAAAGGCTGCAGATCAACAAAAAACAGTTAAAGAATATACAAACAAACAAGCTGAACTAGCGGTTAAACAAGCAAACGCAAATACATTAAAAGCACAAATTGATACAAAAAAATCAGATACACAATCATCTATCGATAAAGCAAAAGCAGCAGAAAAAGCTGCTGAAAAAGCAGCAGCAGAAACTAAAGCAGCAAATGAAAAGAACGATGCAGCAGCAGCAGATGCAGCTGCATCAAAAGCAACTGAAGCTGCAAGTACAGATACTTCAAGTAATAAAGCAGTAAAAAGCTCAAATACTTCAGCTTCAAGTGAAAAAGCTGTCACAACTTCAACTACAAATAGTTCAAGTAAAAAAGCAGCAACAAGTGCTGTGAGTGCTTCAAGTCTTGATACAAGTAGTATTACTGCTCTAGCAAGATCATTAACAACAAAGAGCATCCCATATGTATGGGGCGGAAAATCATTGAGCGGTTTTGATTGTTCAGGATTTACTAGTTATGTTTATGCTCATGCTGCTGGAAAATCTATTGGTGGCTACACTGTTGCTCAAGAAGGACAAGTTAGCTATGAATCAGTTTCTCAAGCACAACCTGGAGACTTACTTTTCTGGGGATCAAAAGGATCATCATACCATGTTGCTATCTACTTAGGTGGAAGTCAATTTGCTGAAGCTCCAACTGAAGGACAAAATGTTAAAATTAGCACAATGAGTGCTTACTGGAAACCAGATTTTGCTGGTCGAGTAAAATAAATAATTAAAAGACTTAAGACAACAATGTTGTTTTAAGTCTTTTTTGTTATAATGAGTATTAATGAAGAGTGAAGAAGGTTTTAATAATGGTTGAATTAGTCATGGTAAGACATGGTGAGAGTCTAGCAAATCAAAATAATGAATACACCGGTTGGACAGATGTTCCATTAACGGCTAAGGGCATCGCTGAAGCTAGAGTTGCAGGAACAGTTATTCTTAATACAAATATTCAATTTTCACAGGTTCATACATCTGTCTTAAAACGAGCTATTAAAACGAGTAATATTATGATGGAAGAAATGAATCAACTTTGGATTCCAATACAGAAAAATTGGCGTCTTAATGAACGACATTATGGTGCCTTGCGCGGTTTAAATAAAGATGAAACCAAACGTATCTACGGTATTAAACAAGTAGCCCAATGGCGCCGTAGTTATACGACTATCCCACCTAGTTTATCTGTACCTGATAATGATAGACGGTACAAGCAACGTGTTAAAAGTAGCTTACCAACATCAGAAAGCTTAGAAATGGCATTTAAACGGATTTTACCTTACTGGCAAGATGTCATTGCCCCAGAGTTAAGACAAGGTAATAACCAGTTGATTGTCGCACATGGCAGTACACTTAGGGTATTGATAAAATATTTAGAAAATATTTCAGATGCAGATATTGATGGCGTTGAGGTTCCGAATGGTGTCCCTATTTGGTATACATTAAATGATGATTTAACAATTAAAAGCAAAAAAATTTTAACACAAAAAAAGTAACAACAATTCAATATTGTTGTTACTTTTTTAATTATGCTAATGCACCCATTGGATCCCAAGGAGCAAGGACTTTAGGTTCTTCTTTTAGAATAGCTTGTAATTTTTCTGGTAAGAATTTTTTGTTAACGACAACTTGATAACAATATTCTTCCATCCAGTCATCACTCATAACGAAGAAGCCTTTATTACCAACTTTTTCGCCCCATGAGTTTTCAACTTTCCATTTGGTTGCTTGATCATTAACCAAATCAACACCTGTTAGAACCATAGCATGAGTCATTAGACTCTCACCGTAATCAAGGCGTTCAGCTTTTGATAAAGCTAGATCAATATTGAACAATTCATCTTTATGATAAAGTTCAGTATCCATAATACCAATTTGGCGTTCAGACGATTGACCAACATCACAACCGAACCAGACGCTCTCGCCAGATTGTAATTGTTTGATGGCAACATCTCTAAAATCAGCCATGTTAATGTTTAAATGGCGAATAGGACGCCCATCAACAACATTTCCAAGACGATCAACTGTGTACATATTATTGTAAGGTTTATCATCTGTTGGACCATTAATGATTGAGACGTATTCATCTAAGTCCCAACCGATAAATTTTTCATAGAATGTTTTTGGTGTTAAATTTTTATCAATATGATATTCATTATCAGAATCACGATATTCAAAGTCAAATGTTGCAGGAGGTTCACCAAAACTGTATGCTAATAAACGATAAATTTCAGTAAGTTTAGCTTCTTTGACGACTTCAATTTCTTTTGAACTTGTTCCGGCAGCAACGAGTTCACGTAAATCAACAGCATCTTTTCTTAATTTTAAGTTTAAAGTTGAATTGATTTCGCTTGATTTAGAACTATTATATGTTTCAGGCATCACAGATTGAGGAACAACACCATATTTTTCAATAATTGCAACGATCATATCCCATTGGCCGCCATCTTGTTGTGGAGTTGTCATTAACCATGAAACGGTACGGTCACTAGTTGGTTTATCAGCTGTTTCAAGAACATTTTGATAAAAGTAATTTGCTTTTTCAAGTTTATCCCAGAAGTAAGTGAAATTTTGTGACAATTCAAAATCTTTGGCAACTTTAAAATTTGTTTTCATGTCATGACGCATTGTATTTAATGCGGCGAACATCCAACAACGACCTGATTGCTTTTGGTTAGAAACATTACCAACATCCAGATCAATTGAGAAAACAGGTTCCATTTTAGCTTGGGCTTTTAAATCGTAACTATTTGCTAAAATACCATTTTTTGTAACGGCACGTTCAATAACTTCATGGCTTTCACGTGCATGTAAATTTTTTTGGAATTTTGCGAGTTGTTCTGAACTAATTGATTGTGTCAAAAAAATCACACTCCTATATAAGATTTAAGTACTGTGGCTATTATAATATATCTCGTTAGATTAGTAAACAATGTTAAAAAGAAAAGAAAATTCTCATTTTTAAATAAAATCAATTTGCGTATTTAAAAAGAGCCAATAAAAATTAGCTCTTCTTTAGAATTATTTAATTGTAAAGGTGTCAGAACGTGCGTGTAAAACTTCAGGACCATCTTGACGTCCAACGATAACCGTATTTACACAATCTAAAAATAGACCTTGTTCTACAACACCAACTTGTTTAGCTAAATAATCTTGTATGCTAGCAGGATCGTTTATTTCACCTAAATATAAATCGATGACAAAATTTTTAGAGTCAGTTAAAACATTTTCATTATCAACAGTTCTAAATTTGGGATTAAATCCTTTAGCTTCTAATTTTTTGAATAATTGATGACTACCGTAAGGGATAACTTCAACGGGAAGAGGGAATTTACCCAACGTATGAACCATTTTACTTTCATCAACAATCCACATATTTTGATTTGAATTAATAGCAACAATTTTTTCAAATAAATGAGCAGCACCGCCACCTTTAATACCTTGGAAATGGTCATCAATTTCATCTGCACCATCAATTGTTAAATCAATGTGGTCAACTTCATCAACTGATTTAACTGGAATACCAAGTGATTTTGCTTGTTCTTCAGTTCTAATTGATGTTGAAACACCGATAATTGATAAGTTTTCATTTTTAACACGTTGACCTAATGCATCTACCATAAATTTAACGGTTGAGCCTGTACCAAGTCCAACAACCATACCGTCTTTAATAAACTCGACAGCTTTTTGTCCAACTAATTTTTTTAAATTGTCTTGATTCATGTGTGTCACTCTCCTATTTTTTATTTAGGTGTATAAATTAATTCTAAAAGTTCTGGATGTTCACTAAAATAAAACTTTGTATAAGGGCATAATGGTAAAATAGTTTGCTGATTTAGAATAACTTGTTTAATTAAGTAATCAGTTGTACTTTTTGCAAGCCCTTGATGACGCTGATTGTCAGCTACCCAAGTATGTTCAATGACCATTGTCTGATTAGCATTAATCATGGTAAAACTAATTCGACTAATTAACTCGTCATTAACGTTGTACACGCGTAAATCGGTTTCATTTAGTTGGAAATCCATTTGAACACCTTCCCTTTGAATGTAATTATACCATTAAAAAATGCCCAAAAACTAGCCATTTATGTCATAAATGAGGTAAGATAAAAAGTAAACAGATTACGGGGATAAACAAATGAAAACAAGAGGATTTGAAATTGTTACTAAATATGCAGGGAAAATTGACTTACCCGTTCGATCAACAACAACTTCGGCAGGATATGACTTAGCTGCAGCTGAAGATTTTACATTACCTTCAATCTGGAAAAGTGGATTTTTAAAGGTTTTATGGCTAATTAGGCATCGTGAATCGGTGGCTGAAGAAGAGCTCATTCAAGCAAATAAAATTTTGAAACCTTATTTAATTCCCACAGGAATTAAAGCGTATATGCTAGATAATGAATTTTTATTATTAGCAAATCGTTCAAGTAGCCCCTTAAAACGTGGACTGATTTTACCAAATGGAATTGGTGTTATTGATTCTGATTACTATAATAACGAAAAAAATGAAGGTGAAATTTTCATACAAATTGTTAATTTTAGTTTAAAAGATCAAATGGTAAAAAAAGGAGATCGGATAGGCCAAGGGATTTTTATGCCCTATTTAACTGTTGATAATGAAAAGGTGACCGCTACAAAACGTATTGGCGGATTTGGTTCATCAGGTAAATAGTTATTATAGAATGATTAAGAATTTCAATTGAAATTACAGGTTGTCGTTTATGTGATAAAATATTAACAATAGAATTTATAATGAAAGGGTGGGGAGTTTGTATGGCAAAAGTAAAAACGCAATTTGTATGTCAAAACTGTGGATACACCTCACCAAAGTATTTGGGTCGTTGCCCTAACTGTAACGAATGGAACACGATGGTAGAAGAGCGTGAACAATCACAAAAAGCAGATCGTAAAGCTCGTGTCAGTTTTACTGGAGCTTCTGTTAAACCAGAACTATTAGATGATATCTCAATGGCAGAACAAGAACGTGTTGAAACTGAGTTAGGTGAATTAAATCGTGTTCTTGGTGGTGGTGTTGTACCCGGGTCATTAGTTTTAATTGGTGGTGATCCAGGCATTGGTAAATCAACATTACTTTTACAAGTTTCTGGTCAACTAAGCCAAACTGGCGGAACTGTCTTATATGTTTCTGGTGAAGAAAGTGCTGTTCAGATTAAAATGCGTGCACAGCGCCTCGGTGTTGGAGGTCAGAAATTTTATCTTTACCCTGAAACAGATATGGGTAATATTCGTCAAAATATTGAGACATTAAATCCTGATTACGTAGTCATTGACTCAATTCAAACAATGCAAGAACCAGAAATGTCTGCTGCAGTTGGCAGTGTTTCTCAAATTCGAGAAGTAACTGCTGAATTATTACAAATTGCTAAAACGAATGGTATTACGATTTTTATTGTTGGACATGTAACAAAAGGTGGTGCAATTGCTGGTCCCAAAATTTTGGAACATATGGTTGATACAGTCCTTTATTTTGAAGGAGATATGCATCACACGTTCCGTATTTTACGCGCTGTTAAAAACCGATTTGGTTCAACAAATGAAATTGGAATTTTTGATATGCGTGAAGGTGGGTTATTTGAAGTTGCAAACCCATCAGAAATTTTCTTAGAAGAACGTTTGGCTGGCGCAACAGGTTCTGCTATTGTTGTATCTATGGAAGGAACACGACCTATTTTGGTTGAAGTTCAAGCATTAATCACACCAACAGTTTACGGAACGGCGAAGCGTACAACTACAGGGCTTGATCACAATCGTGTGTCATTAATAATGGCCGTTCTTGAAAAACGTGCAAGTTTATTATTACAGAACCAGGATGCTTATCTTAAGGCGGCTGGTGGCGTAAAATTAGATGAACCAGCTATTGATTTAGCGATTGCTGTTAGTATTGCGTCAAGTTATCGAGATAAAGAAACAGACCCTGCAGACAGTTTTGTAGGTGAAATTGGATTGACTGGTGAAATTCGACGTGTTAATCGGATTGAACAACGGGTTGCTGAAGCACAAAAGCTTGGATTTAAACGAATTTTTATTCCTAAAAATAATTTATCAGGATGGACACCACCTAAAGGAATTACAGTTGTTGGTGTTGCTACACTAAGCGAAGCACTAAAAGTAGTGTTTAGTTAGAAAGGAGGAGTTGTCAATGCGTAGAAATATTATTAAAGGTGTTGTTGCACTAGTCGGCGGTGGAATTGGTGTTAGTTTGCTACCACTTTTTTGGAAATTAGTGAGTATTGCGGAGATTGGTATATTAAATAATAGTGTTGTTAATTTTTTAATAGGTGTCGGTTTAGCTCTTATTCTATCTTTATTTATCATAACGCCACTAGAAAAATTACTGGCAAATATTGAAAATTATTTAACTAATCAAAGCCCAATGATGCTACTAACAGCGAGTGTTTCAACTATTGTTGGTATGGTTATTGCAATTTTAATCTCAACACCATTCTATCGATCAGAAATATGGCTATTGAACACAATTGTACCCGTTTTGTTACTATTTTTACTTGGATACTTGGGTTTTGTTATAGGAACTAATCGTTTGGAGGATTGGCGTAAATTATTTGCATCAAAAAATAAGAAAAGTGATGTCGTTGAAAGTAGTTTACTAGACCGTAATGTCAATGATAATTATCATGAATATAAAATATTAGATACAAATATCTTAATTGATGGCCGGATTTATGATTTGATTAAAACTGGCTTTATTGAAGGAACATTATTAGTTCCTAATTTTGTTTTATATGAACTCCAATATATTGCAGATTCAGCTGATAGTATCAAACGTGTTCGGGGTCGTAGAGGATTAGATATTTTAAATAAACTTCAAGATGAAAAAATCATGCCGATTGAAATGTATGAAGGTGATTTTGAAGAAATTGAAGAAGTAGATAGTAAGTTAATTAAATTAGCTAAAACGATTGATGGGGTTATTGTCACAAATGATTTTAATTTAAACAAAGTTAGCGAATTTCAAAATGTCCAGATTTTGAATGTAAATGCACTAGCTAAATCATTGAAACCTCGGGTTATTCCTGGAGAACAATTACATGTTATGGTAATAAAAAATGGTTCTGAGCGTCAACAAGGTGTTGCTTATTTGGATGATGGAACAATGGTTGTCGTGGAAGAAGGAAAGTATTTCCTAAACAAATCAATTGACGTTGTCGTTACAAGTGCACTTCAAACGGATGCTGGAAGAATGATTTTTGCAAAACCATTACATTCAATGAAAAAAATAAACGATAAGAAATAAAGTCAATACTAAGATTATTGGCTTTATTTTTTATCCGATTCATTGTAAACTAGATTAGTTGAATAAAGCCTTAAATAAACGGTTTATATCGTAGTAACTAAATACAGAAAAAAGAAAGAGGCGTTATCATGGCTAAAAATAAAATTCGTGTCAGATATGCACCAAGTCCAACTGGACATTTACACATTGGAAATGCTCGTACCGCTCTATTTAATTACTTATTTGCGAGAAGTCAAAAGGGTACTTTTGTTATCCGTATTGAAGATACTGATACAAAGAGAAATATTGCTGATGGTGAACGCAGCCAACTAGATAACTTAAAATGGTTAGGCATGGATTGGGATGAAGGTCCTGACAAACCAGGAGAATTTGGTCCTTATCGTCAATCAGAACGTAAAGATATCTATTTACCATTAATCCAAGAATTAGTGGATAAAAATTTAGCTTACGAGTCATATAAAACAGAAGATGAACTCGAAGCAGACCGTGATGCTCAAAAAGCACGTAATGAAATGCCACATTATGAATACGAATATGCAGGTATGTCTGATGATGAGATTACTGCTAAAATTGCAGAGTCAAAAGCTGCCGGTTTAACACCTGTTATTCGTTTCCGTGTTCCAGCAAACAAAAAATACGAATTTAAAGATATTGTTAAAGGTGAAATTACCTTTGATTCCAATACTATTGGTGGCGATTTTGTTATTCAAAAACGTGATGGTATGCCAACATATAACTTTGCTGTTGTTGTTGATGATCACTTGATGGAAATTACGCATGTTCTTCGTGGGGATGACCATATTGCCAATACGCCTAAGCAATTGATGATTTATGAAGCATTTGGCTGGGATGCACCTATCTTTGGACATATGACATTAATTATCAATACAGAAACAGGAAAAAAATTAAGTAAACGTGATGAAAATGTTCTCCAATTCATTGAACAATATCGTGAATTAGGCTACTTGCCAGAAGCTATGGTAAACTTCATTACCTTATTAGGCTGGTCACCAGTTGGCGAAAGTGAAATTTTCTCTCGCCAAGAATTGATTAAAATGTTTGATCCTAAACGTTTAAGCAAGTCACCAGCTTCATTTGATGGTAAAAAATTAGAATGGATTAATAATCAATATATTAAAACAGCTGATGAAGATAAAGTAATGGATTTGGCTTTACGTCAATTAATTCAAGATGGTAAAATTGAAGCTGATCCAAGTGCAGAAAGAATTGAATGGGCTCGTAAATTAATTAGCCTTTATAAGCAACAAATGTCATATACAGGTCAAATTACTGAAATGGCAGAAGTATTTTTAAGCGAACCACCTGTTCTTGATGATGAAGCAAAGGCAGAGTTAGCTGTTGAAACAGCACCAACAGTTTTAAAAGAATTTGCTGAACGCATTAAAACGATTGATATTTTTGATGCTGTTGCTATCCAAGCAACAATTAAATCAATTCAAAAAGATACAAAAATTAAAGGTCGTCAATTATATATGCCAATCCGTATTGCAACAACGCGTGAAATGCATGGACCAGAACTACCAGCATCAATCGAATTGCTTGGTCGTGAAAAAGCATTAGCTCATTTGAACAAAACGTTAGAAGAAATGAATACAAAATAATTTTTGATAAGAGAGAGTAACAACTTATTGGCGTTTTTTAGAAAGTTTTCGGTGATGTGAGAAAACAAACGTTAGTTGTGAAGTGCCTCTTTAAAATGCTATGATGAACAAAGTAATTATAGTCGTGTAATGAACGTTAACTCATTGTTGGATGTAGGTTCACTACATCTTAAGGAGTGGAACAACGTTGAAGACGTCTTTTATAAGTATATAAAAGACGTCTTTTTTTAACAAAAAGATTAAATGGCGGGTGATAAAATGATTTCAATTTATAATACATTAACGAATCAAAAAGAGGTTTTTAAACCACTTGTGTCTGGGAAAGTTAGTATGTACGTTTGCGGGCCAACCGTTTATAACTATATTCATATTGGAAATGCGCGAAGTGCTATTGCGTTTGATACAATTCGTCGATATTTTGAATATCGTCATTTTAAAGTTAACTATGTATCTAATTTTACAGATGTTGATGATAAAATGATCAAAGCTGCTAAAGAAGACCATATAACAGTTCAACAATTAGCCGATAAGTTTATTGCTGCTTTCATGGAAGATACCAAGGCATTGGCGATTGAACCAGCAACTAAAAATCCAAAGGCGACAGAAAATATTGATGATATCATTCAATTTATATTAAATTTAATTGATAAAGGTTATGCTTATGTATCTGATGGGGATGTTTATTTTAGAACGCGTAAATCTCCAGATTATGGTAAATTATCTGATCAAAATATCAACGAATTAGAACAAGGTGCCAGTCAGCATGTTGATACTGAAGAAACGGCTCGAAAAGAAGATGAAATTGATTTTGCACTTTGGAAATCAGTCAAAAATGATGATCTTTCTTGGAACTCTCCATTTGGTAAGGGCCGTCCGGGTTGGCACATTGAGTGTTCTGTAATGGCAACAAAATACCTAGGTCCAACGATTGATATTCATGGTGGTGGACAGGATTTAATGTTTCCACATCATGAAAATGAAATCGCTCAAAGTGAAGCTGAAACGGGTCAAAAATTTGCTAACTATTGGATGCATAATGGATTTGTAACAATTGGTGAAAATGATGAAAAAATGAGTAAATCACTAGGTAATTTTGTTACGGTGCATGATATGATTAAAGAAGTCAATCCACAAGTTATCCGTTTCTTTATGGCAACAACGCATTACCGCCGTCCAATTCAGTATAGCCAAGCGAATATTGATGAAGCGACTAATAATTTAAATAAATTGAAAACAGCATTTGATAACTTAACTTATCGATTGAACGATGCTATTTCAGGAGAAAATAAATTAATAGAAAATCAAATTAATGAGAGCTTATCCAATTTTGAAACTGCTATGGATGATGATTTTAATTCACAAAATGGTATTGCAGTTATCTATGATTTAGCTAAGAAAATGAATGTCTATTCTGAAAACAAACAAGTGGAACGAGATTCAATTAATCACTTGTTAGAAATTTTTAAAGAAATGACATCAGTTTTTGGATTAGCTTTTGGACAAGTAGCTGATGCTCTAGATATCAGAGTTGAAAAATTAATTGCACAAAGAATAGAAGCTAAGAAACAAAAAGATTTTCAAAAAAGCGATGAAATTCGAGATCAACTTGCAGCAGAAGGAATTATTTTGGAAGACACACCACAAGGAACTAGATGGAGAAAAGACTAATGGAAAATAATGCAGATTATCAACAAATGAATGGGATTGCGTTAGCTTATATGGGCGATGGTATTTATGAAGTATTTGTTCGTAAACACTTACTTGTACAAGGACTTACAAGACCAACTCAATTACACCATCAAGCAACACATTATGTATCAGCCAAAGCACAAGCTTTCTTGATAGATAAAATGACAGAAAATAATATTTTAACTGAAGAAGAAATAGACTACTTTAAACGTGGACGTAATGCTAAAAGTCATACTTCAGCTAAAAATACATCAGTAATAACGTATCGTATTTCAACTGGATTTGAAGCATTGTTTGGCTACTTATTTTTGAGTAATCAAAACGATAGATTGGCCGAATTGGCAAAATGGTGTATTAACACCGTTGAAAAGGAGAACTTAAATGGGACAACCAAGAAGTAGTGAAGAGGCTGGCGATTTTATTATTGGTCGTCACCCTGTAGAAGCAGCGTTAAAAAGTAATCAATCAATTAACAAATTATTTTTACAAACTGGATTAAAATCAGATGTTTTAAGTGGTATTGAACAGTTAGCTAAGAAAAAAGGTATTATCACACAACTAGTTCCTAAAAGTAAATTAGATTTATTATCAGATCAACAAAATCACCAAGGCGTTATTGTAGCAGTTGCCGCATTTGAATATGCAACTATTGAAGATCTTTTCAAAAGTGCAGCTGATAAAGATGAACCACCATTTTTCCTTATTTTAGATAATGTTGAAGATCCACATAACTTAGGATCAATTATGAGAACAGCCGATGCTGCGGGTGTACATGGAATTATTATTCCAAAACGTCGCGCAGTCGGTTTAACGTCAACAGTTGCTAAGACGTCAACAGGTGCAATTGAATATATGCCAGTTGCTCGCGTAACTAATTTGGTAAATACTGTAAATGAATTGAAAAAGGCCGGATTATGGGTCTTCGGAACAGATATGGATGGACAAGATTATCGTGAATGGGATGCTAAAGGACCCACAGCCCTCGTAATTGGTAACGAAGGTAAAGGTATTTCACCGTTATTGAAAAAAGCTTGTGATGGTATGTTGACTATTCCAATGGTTGGACACGTTCAAAGTTTAAACGCCAGTGTCGCAGCCAGTTTACTTATTTATCAAGGATTTACTTCTAGGGGTAAATAATAATGAAAAAGCAAATTTTGGTTGTAGATGCCTATAATATGATTGGTAATTGGCCAGAATTAAATCGATTGAAACAATCAGAGCGACTTGATGAAGCACGTGACTTGCTACTGCACAAATTATCAAATTATCATAAACAGATTGACTCTCGGTTAATCGTTGTCTTTGATGCAATGTATGTTCCAGGACTATCAAAGAGTTATACAAAATATGGATTAGAGATTATTTGGACAGCAGAGGGTCAGACGGCTGATAGTTATATTGAAGCAATGATAGGTGAGTTACAGACTAAACTCACACAGGTAACTGTTGCAACGAGTGATCAAGCAGAACAGTGGACTATTTTCTCACAAGGTGCATTAAGAATTCCTGCATGGGAGTTATACAAAGACATTAATGAATCTAAAAAAGAAGTTGCTCAACAAGCCAAAAAATATCAAACGGAGGCATCGGTTCGTCGTTCACCATGGGACTCAGAACAATTAGATAGTCTGGCTGAATTGCGTGATCACCTATCACATGACTAAGCAACTGTTGTAATCAGTCATTATGTTTGGTATATTGAAAAATGGAGACCCGGATATGGAGAGTCTACTTGTTAGATGAAACTTACCGGAGTACTGAAAACGAAACAGATTTTCAATTGATTTGCCAAATTAAATTAGGTGCAGAACATAAATTTGAACCGTTATTTGAACGATATCGTCCAATGGTTTATTCGATGATTCGTAAATACTATCTAAAATTATGGGATACTGAAGATTTTTTACAAGAGGCTAGAGCTGTTTGTTTTAAAGCATTAAAAAATTACCAACCGAACAAAGGAATTACGTTTGGACAGTATTTTAAAACCAGTCTATCGAATTGTATTTTTAGTTTAATTCGCAAACAATCAGCGACTAAAAGGCTGTCTGATGCGAACTCGCATTCTTTGGAACGATATGAAGAAACTTATGGTGAATGTGAACGGCCTTCGTTTTATTGTGAGATATTGGCAGATGACAGAATTATCCTTCAAGAAAAATTGGATGATTTTGAATTGAAATTGTCAGAGTTAGAAAGAAGTACTTTTGTTTTACTTTATTATCAAATGAAAAAGCCAGAAGAAATTGCGCTTATTTTAGAGTGCGATATGAAAAAGGTATTAGGATCTATCTCAAGGTGTAAGAGTAAGCTTGGGTTATTTTTTAAAGAAAATCGATAATTAGGAAAGAAAGAAAAGAGGGTGGTTCCTTTTTTCTTTCTTTTAATGTAAAATGAGTGTATTCTTTAAAAATGTTAGTCGAAGTTAGCGTTAGTTAACTTTACATTAAGGAGAAAAAGTCATGGCACAAAGAAAAGTAGCATTGGCTTGTATCGTTTGTGGCTCACGAAATTATATTGTAGCTGCAAAACCGAGCAGAACCGAACGCTTAGAAGTAAATAAATTTTGTAAATATTGTAATAAACATACGTTACATCGTGAAACAAAATAGGGGGATAGTTATGAGAAAAATTAATGCATTTCTTAAAAGTGTTATCGTAGAAATTAAAGCAACAACTTGGCCAACAGGTAAGGAACTACGTCGTGATACAACAACTGTTGTTGTAACTGCAATTATGTTTGCGATTTTCTTCTGGATTGTTGATTCAGGTGCTTCTGCATTCTTAACCCTATTTTCATAGAAGAATAGCTATTTAACTGATGTTTTGATATAATGACACAAGTGAGAAAACTTCGTTGATGCGGAGTTTTTTTTGTTTGAGAAAAATGAAGCTGATAATTTAAGGAGAGATATATATAATGGAATCAATCGAAAAAAGTTGGTATGTCTTACATACTTACTCTGGTTACGAAAATAAAGTTAAAACAAATATTGAATCACGTGCACAATCAATGGGTATGGAAGATTTTATTTTCCGTGTAGTTGTTCCTGAAGAAGAAGAACGTGAAGTTAAAAATGGTAAAGAAAAAACAGATATGAAGAAAACATTCCCTGGATATGTTTTAGTTGAGATGGGTATGTCAGATGAATCATGGTATGTTGTTCGTAATACACCAGGCGTAACTGGGTTCGTTGGTTCTCATGGGGCCGGAAGTAAACCAGCACCACTATTACCTGAAGAAGTAGAATTGATTCTTCGTCGTTTGGGTATGAGTGCTCGTCATCAAGAATTGGACATTGAAATTGGTGAATCTGTCACAATTATTGAAGGTGCATTTGCTAACCTTATCGGTAAAGTAACGGAAATTGATAATGAAAAATTAAAACTTAAAGTTGATATTGATATGTTTGGTCGTGAAACAAGTACAGAATTGAACTTTGATCAAGTAGATAAATTATTAGGCTAGGGTGATAACTCACAAAAGTAGAAGGTGATTTAATGACTAAGGGACTTTTGAAGATAGGCTTGTTAGGTCTAGGAGCAGGCACAAGTTTTTTCATTGGGAATAAATTTAGACGATTAGGGCATGTTTCAATTGATGCCTCTGATCCAATTGTACCTAGCGACAAGATGACCCCAACACTATTTGTTCACGGTTATAGTGGTAATCGACTTTCTTTTGGCCCAATGATTGCCCGTTTTGAACGAGCAGGCTATGGTCGTAAAGATATGGTTATCATAGTTGATGATAATGGTAGTTTACATGTTGAAGGTCAATTAAGATCTGCGCAACCATTCATTCAAGTTTTATTTAAAAATAATATAGCTCCTGTTGAAAAACAAAGCTTATGGTTACATTATATTATGCAATTTTTATATGGCGCTTATGCCATTGAAAAGGTCGATTTTGTTGGGCATTCAATGGGTAGTGTCAGTATATTACGCTATATGACAGAATACAGAGATATGACTGATGTCCCAATGGTGGCACATGCCATTTCAATTGGTGCACCATACAATGATCATAATGTAGCACAAAATACGCCTATCATTGAAGATTTATTTTTAACTGATAAAGGTCCAGTGGAAACGACTTCACTCTACCAGTATTTTGAAAAGGCAATGCAGCATCTACCGGAGAATTTACAATTTTTAAATATTGCTGGCGATTTGAAAAATGGCAATGATGGCGCTGTTTCCATTAATAGTGTTTTATCACTTCGCTATTTAGTTGAAAATCAGCTTAATTATCAGGAACTTATTGTGAGCGGTCGAAGAGCAGCACACAGATTATTACATGAAAATAAACGAGTTGATGAATCAATTTACACATTTTTATGGAAAAAGCATAAATAAGATTGCGTGGAACCCATCTGGGTGTTATATTATATTAGTATGTTCTGCATACAGTGGGAGGAGAAATTTATATCTCCATTTACCACGCACGGATTTTACAAGGAGGTATGTCACGTGGCTAAAACAGTAGCAAACGTCGTTAAATTACAAATTCCAGCAGGGAAAGCAACTCCTGCTCCACCGGTTGGTCCTGCATTAGGACAAGCTGGTATTAATATCATGGGCTTTACAAAGGAATTCAATGCACGTACAGCTGACCAAGCTGGTATGTTAATTCCCGTTGTAATTAGTGTTTACGAAGATCGTTCATTCGATTTCGTTACAAAAACACCACCCGCAGCAGTTCTTTTAAAGAAAGCTGCAGGCGTTGAAAGTGGTTCTGGCGAACCTAACACTAAAAAAGTTGCAACAGTAACTAGTGCTCAAGTTCAACAAATCGCTGAAACTAAAATGCAAGATCTAAACGCTTCAGGTGTTGAATCTGCAATGCGCATGATCGAAGGAACTGCACGAAGCATGGGATTCGTTGTAGAAGGTTAATTCCTAACTACAAACACGCTTCTCGGTCGGATACTCTATGAAAATAGATGTATCAAGTGGGAGGTTTATCCGTTAGACCACATATTGCAAGGAGGAAAATTCAAGATGGCTAAAAAAGGTAAAAATTATCAAGACGCTTTAAAACAAGTTGAAGAAGGTAAAAACTATTCAATTACTGATGCAATCGCATTAGCTAAGAAAATGGACTTTGCTAAGTTTGACGCTACAATTGAACTTGCTTACAACTTAAACTTAGATACAAAACAAGCAGACCAACAATTACGTGGGGCTGTTGTACTTCCAAATGGTACTGGTAAAGACCAAACTGTTGTTGTATTCGCTAAAGGCGATAAAGCTAAAGCTGCACTTGCAGCCGGCGCTGACGTTGTTGGTGATGATGACTTGGTTGAACGTATTTCTGGTGGCTGGTTAGATTTTGATGTTGCTATTGCAACACCAGATATGATGGCCCAAGTTGGACGTTTAGGCCGTGTCTTAGGACCTAAAGGTTTAATGCCTAATCCTAAAACAGGTACTGTTACAATGGACGTTGAAAAAGCAGTTTCAGAATCTAAAGCCGGCAAGGTAACTTACCGTACTGATAGAGATGGAAATGTTCATGTTCCAATTGGTAAAGTATCATTTGATGATGCAGCATTAATTGGTAACTTTGATGTTATCAACGATGTTATTGTTAAAGCTCGCCCATCATCAGTTAAGGGTGGCTATATCAAACATTTATCTGTTGCTACAACATTTGGTCCAAGCTTAAACTTGGCTCAAAACTAATATTAGATAATTAAATTTCTTTAGTTGACCCATATATCTAACTGTGTTAAATTTATGGAAGTCAATTAATTTATGATTCTACCGAAGACTCAGGTGGCGCAAGCCTTAATTTACCTGCCGAGGAGTGAAGTATTACTCTCTCTGTGTCTTGGTGGACACGGAGTTTTTTTATTGTAAAAAAGCTCTGACACGACTACAGGAGGTGAATCAATTATGAGTAAAGAATTTATCGCACAAAAAGCATTAATTGTGGATGAAGTAACTGAAAAATTCAATAACGCTGCATCTGCAGTTGTTGTGGATTACCGTGGTTTAACGGTTGAACAAGTGACTGCATTACGTAAGGAATTACGCGAAGCAGGCGTTGAAATGAAAGTTATCAAAAACAAGATTTTAGTACGTGCTGCTGAAAAAGCAGGGTATGAAGGTATGGAAGAAGTATTTTCTGGACCTACTGCAGTCGCATTTTCTAGCGAAGATGTTGTTGCACCTGCACGTATTATGGCTAATTTTGCTAAGACTGCTGAAGCACTTAGCATTAAAGGTGGTGTCATTGAAGGTAAAGTTGCAACGTTAGAAGAAATTAACGCTCTTGCTACATTACCTAGTCGTGATGGCTTACTTTCAATGTTACTTTCAGTATTACAAGCACCTGTTCGCAACGTTGCTTATGCAATTAACGCTGTTGCAGAAAGTAAAGACGAAGAACCTGCTGCTTAATACTTAGCATCTATGATCGGTACCTAAAGGTACACACAAAATCGTACACATAAAATGGAGGATACACACATGTCATTAGATACAGAAAAAATCATTGCTGATTTAAAAGAAGCAAGCATTTTAGATTTAAACGACTTAGTTAAAGCAATCGAAGAAGAATTCGGTGTTTCAGCTGCTGCTCCTGTAGCTGCTGCTGGCGCTGGTGCTGGCGAAGCTGCTGCTGAAAAATCAGAATTTACTGTTGAATTAACAGAAGCTGGCGACCAAAAAGTTAAAGCTATCAAAGCCGTTCGCGAAATTACAGGTTTAGGCCTTAAAGACGCTAAAGGTTTAGTTGATAACATTCCATCAGTTATCAAAGAAGGTATTTCTAAAGACGAAGCTGAAGCAATGAAAGCTTCTTTAGAAGAAGTTGGCGCAGTAGTTACTCTCAAATAATAATATTTTTATTTTTGAATAATTTTAAGCACGATGATTTCCAATTTATTGGAAATCATCGTGCTATTTTTTTGCAAAATGTTTGGTTATGTTAATAAATCGTGGTAAGGTATTTAAATAAACATATATCTGAAAAAATATTGAATAAAATGGACAAAATGTAGAGGGGGTAAGCTATAAACGAACATAATTAGAAGCGTCTATTTAAAGGATAGCGATAACTATTCCAATATTAGCGTTTGAAATCTCTTTAAAATTAGAAATTCGTCGAATTATTAATTAATGTTAAACTTTTTCTATATACATCATTAGTTATTTATTAATGTCCACAGTTTGGCATGATCACCAGCGCTTATTTAAAATTAGTTAGTATGTAGATAAAAGAGTTAATTTAGAAATAGTAACTAGATCGAAGCAAATTATTTTTATGGTGATGTTAGTTATTTTATACCAAATTTTACATAGACTACATTAATTTTATTAACGATATAGACTTTATTGTGAAATGAAGGTTACGTAGAACAAAAGAAAAAATAGTATTATATATTCCGGGGGGAGTATAAGTAACAAAAAATAAATCGGGGGATTCAAAAAATGAAAAAAATAATTAGTACGTGTAATGAATTTATTAAAAAAAGATTAACAGCAATTAAGCTTTTATTTGTTTTATCAGTTTTAATTTTTGTTATTATCCAAGTTGGACAAATATTTAAGGATATAAATGGTGAACAAGTTCAGCAAAGTTTTGAATCACAGTCAGTAAAATCCATTATATTAATGTTGGTAATTGGATTTATTGCTGTCCTTCCGATGATGATTTATGATTTTGTCATGGTTAAATTTTTACCAGAAAAGTATTCTTGGCGATACATTCTTCAAAGCGGTTGGATAACGAATACAATGACTAACATAGCAGGATTTGGTGGCCTACTAGGTGCATCACTTAGAGCTAATTTTTATAGTAAAAATGCGTCTAAAAAACAGGTGCTATTTGCTATATCAAAAATAGCATTATTTTTAGTTGCGGGTCTATCACTATATTGTTGGGTTTCTTTATTCATGATTTTTGGATTAAATATTGGACCACAATTCGGACAGTATTGGGTCTGGTTGTTATTAGGTGGCCTATATTTTCCAATTGTTTTTATTATTACAAAGACAAGAGATTCAGAATTTTTTGCAGATTTAACATTAGGTCGTGAACTAACGTTAATACTTGGCTCTTCCTTAGAATGGGGATCTGCTGGTTTATTTTTCATTTATATCGGATTTATGATGAATGTTGATACATCTAATTTAGTTGCTGTCTTCCCGTTATTTATTATCGCATCAATTATCGGTGTTATTTCAATGATTCCGGGTGGGTTAGGTTCTTTTGATGTCTTTATGATTTTAGGGTTACAAACATTAGGTGTACAGGATAGCACAGCTGTTATCTGGTTATTGTTTTATCGATTATTTTATTATATATTCCCATTCTTAGTGGGGGTATTATTATTCGTTAAAGATTCAGGACATCGTCTTAATGAGTACTTAAATGGACTACCAGTTATCTTACTCAGTAGAGTAGCACATTTTATACTTGTGTTATTTTTCTATATGACAGGTATCATCTTATTACTTGCTTCAACGGTTCCAGAATTTACATTTACTAATCCAATTATTAATTACTTATATCCTTATACCTTTTATTTCATTCATCAAATGAGTAATATTATACTTGCATTCTTAATGATTGGGATTGGTCGAGGTATTGAATCTAAAGTTAAACGTGTCTATTGGCCAATGATTATCTTTGTTGTCGTGGGTATTGCTAATACATTGTGGCATGATTTCTCAGTAACAATACTTATTTTCTTAACTATCATTCTCATTTGTGCACTATTATCTAAACCAATATTTTATCGTGAAAGATTTGAATATTCATGGGGCCGTTTATTAATTGATGGAAGTATATTTGCTGGAACATTCATTTTATACACAATCGTAGGATTCTATAACATGCCAGAATTCCACTTTAAGGGTAAAGTTCCAGATGTATTCTTATTTCCTTCAGAAAAGATATGGCTATCAGGATTCCTAGGTTTACTTTCTGCAGTTGTGGTGTTATGGATTGCATTTACGTACTTATCTGGTAAGGATAAACGATTTGGTAAGCAAGATTTTCCAGCAGATCGTGTTAAAAATGTAATTGATACTTATGGTGGTAATGAAGTCAGTCATCTTTCATTTTTAAAGGATAAAAATGTTTATTTCTATCAAAATGATGGACAGGACGAAGTATTTTTCCTTTATCAAAAAAAATCGAATAAATTAGTGGTTATGGGTGAACCTGTTGGTAATCATGAGTTTATTCGTGAAGCAATTAATCAATTTATTGTTGACGCAGATATTGAAGGATTAGAATTAGTTTTTTATGAAGTTGATGCGAAGTTAACAATGATGTTACATGAAGTTGGATTTGATTTCATTAAAACGGGTGAAGAAGGTTTTGTTAGAGTAGCTGAATTTGAATTGGCTGGTAAAAAAAGACGTTCTGAACGTGCTTTAATGAATAAATTTGAACGAGAAAACTATACATTTGCAATGATCGAGCCCCCTTATTCAAAGGAAACTATTCAAGAATTGAAAAAAATATCTGATAGTTGGCTGAATGGACAAGCTGAAAAAGGATTTTCTTTAGGATTTTTCGATGAATATTATCTTAATCAAGCGCCTATTGCTATTATTAATGATTCTGAGGGACATAAGGTTGCCTTTGCGACAATGATGCCAACCGGAAATAATAGGGTCTTATCGATTGATTTGATGAGATATAGTAGAGAAGAAGCGCCATCTGGTATTATGGATAAAATCTTTATTAGCCTTTTTCAACAAGCAAAAGAAGGCGGCTATGAATTATTCGATATGGGTATGGCACCATTGTCGAATGTAGGTGAATCTAAATTTAGTTTTGCGGAAGAAAAAATAGCTCATTTAATTTATGAATATGGGTATCATTTTTATGGTTTCCAGGGACTAAAGAAGTATAAAAATAAATATGTAACTAAATGGCAGCCAAAATATATTTCATTTAGGAAACGTAGTTCGATTGCCTTTACGTTATTACAGATTTTAGCAGTTGTAAATCAAAAAAAATCAGTAGATAAAAAGGATAGAATGCCTAGCCCTATAATGAAGTTTTTAATAAAGAATATTAGATAATATAGTATATTAAAAGGGTAGAGATATATATTATTTGAGACACCAAGACATAATTCCGGTAAAATATCGGAATTATGTCTTTTAATTTGCAAGAAATACGTTTGTTATGAAGCAAAAGAAACTCTAAATGTAGTGAACAAATAGTTAATTTAACGTACTTTTAGTCTGGAAACTGCGTATGATGATTGCTTTCTTACTCGATTATTTAGATATAAAAATGCCTCACAATTACTAGACTTATGTCTAATAATTGTGAGGCATTTCATTAATTAGTATTATCTTTTTTTAAACATATTTTTGATAGAGATTAATAAAAATGGCATATAGAGTAACCATAAATTTAAACGTTGCCACAAACCACGATAAGGAATTTTAAATTGTGAATCTGGCATAATTCTTGGATAAACAAATAAAAATTGAATTCCTAGTGAAATAATAAAGGCAACTAATAAAAGGGTTGTAATTAGTTTTTTACCTTGCTTTTGATAGAGTTTTAATAAAAAAAACATACTAATCAAAAGAGCGGTGTCGCCAATGCCTGACGAATAATTGTGGATCATACCCGTAATGCTTTGTGTATTTGATGTGAGTGCACGATCGAAAATTCCTGTTAAAAGACAATCGGTCATACTAAAAATAATTAACATAGCGGTAAACCAGCTGGCTAATTTTTTTGACGTACCTTTAAAATATTCATAGAAAGCTGGTGCTGAAAGTAAGAAAAGAAGTCCATTTATAACTTCCCAAACTTTAAATGCCATATGAGTTGGAACGCCAACTTCCCCAAAATCACTAATTAAATTAGTGAATTGCAAATAACCAGGTACAAATGGTGCTAATGCTAAAGGCAAAATCCACTCACTTATAACGGCAAGTGCCATTAAATAAAAACCATATTTCTTTAAAAAATTCATTATAGATCCCCAATTCTAATTATTTATATGATAATTTTATTATAACTTATTTAAGTAATAGTTGTTTACGAAAAGGCTAATTAAAAATGACACTTCTTAATTATAATTAAGATAATACCAAGATATATCGATTTAGATAGCCTTATTTTAGATATAATGATAAAGTGTTAACTAGTTTATGAACAATATTTTTGATATAATGGAAGTTAAGAAATTACAACAAATTGAAAGTAGGGTGTTACCTTGGATTCTGGTCCGGAAAATTATTTAGTGAATGTAATTGTTATTATCGCAATATTACTTTTGTCTGTGTTATTTACACTGACTGAGTATGCGTTGGTTCGTGTCCGTATTAGTGCATTGAAAGATATGTATGGGAAAAAGCCGCTTAAAAATATTAAGCGGGCTATTCATATGACGGAGAACCTAACGGAGTATCTGTCAACGGCCCAAGTTGGAATCACTTCAACTAGTTTGATTTTAGGTTGGATTGGTGAAAAAACAATAGCAGATGCGATTATACAATCAAATATATTACCCGCGGCTATGGCAAATGCTATTGCATCGGTTGCTGCAATTCTTATTTTTACTGTTATTCATGCTGTTTTTACTGATTTAGTACCTAAAAATATTGCAATTGCAGATCCATTGCCAGTATTATTATTTATTGTCCGTCCTATTATGTTTTTCCATATTGTGTTATACCCATTAATTTGGATTTTAGATCGTTCAGCAAATTGGATTACGCATTTGTTAGGTTATGAAGTTGAAAATGAAGAAGATATTTATTCGCAAACTGAAATTCTCTCATTATCTCGATTATCCGCAAATGCTGGTGAACTTGATGAAGAAGATTTAACATTCATGCGACGAGCATTTGATATGAATGATAAAGTGGCAGAAGATATCATGATTGACCGAACATCGATGGTTGCAGTAGACGTAGACGATTCAATTAGAAACGTTGTTAATTTATATTGGAGAACTAGATATTCAAGGTTCCCAGTTATTGCTAACAATGATAAAGATAAAGTTATCGGGTACGTTTATAGTTATGATTTATTGCGACAGGAAAAAATTGATAAGACAAATTTGATTTCAACAATTATGCGTGATATTCCGGCCGTTCAAGAAAATGCTGAAGTTCATAGTATTATGGATGTTATGGTATCTAAGAGAACACCAATCGTTATCGTCGTTAATGAGTATGGTGGGACTTCAGGGATTGTTACAGATAAAGATATCTATGAAGAATTATTTGGTGTTGTTAGAGAAGAATTTGATGATACGAATGACGATAATATAGTAGATATGGGAAACAATAAATTTAAAGTTTCAGGTAAAGTGACATTATATGATTTTGAAAGATATTTTGATACAACGCTTAAAGAAACGGAAGAAAGTGAAGCGGTGACGCTTACTGGATTTGTGCTTAATAATGACTCAAAATTTCGAGCTAATGATGAAATGAAAATTGCTAATTTTAATATTAAGGCATTGGACTATGAAAATGCTTATATTTCAGAATTTGAAGTAACTGTTTTACCAACAGATAAAAGAGTGATTAACAAAGTGAACGCTTAAAAAAATAGTATTTAGGGTTAGTTTTTAATTAGCTCTAAATGCTATTTTTTTTACTACATTACTGGTAAGGATTATAGCTTGCCAATTGGTAAAAGTAGTAACCATATTAATTTGAATCAAACGACTATTTCGAATTATTTAAAATGGTCACAATATCTGGTAGGAGGAGACAATTATGAAAAATAAAAGGAATATCAGCGCCATCTTATTTGGATTTGTTCCAATGATTATGGGAGTAGTTTTGTATCACAAATTACCCAATAAAATTCCGATTCACTGGAATATAGGTGGTAATATTGATCAGTATGGTGATAAAAATCTAGTTATTATTGGGTTCCCATTATTGATGATTTTAATCAATGTGGTGATAATGGTAATAGATAACACTAATCGTCAAAATAAGAAACTAGATACAGCTTTAATTTGGATTACGCCAATCTTATCAATACTTTTAGCAACAATGATATTTGCTACCGCGTTGGGACATCAGGTTAATATTATTAGCAGTGTTGCACTGATAGTGGGAACATTGCTGATCATCTTAGGAAACTATGCGCCTAAAACGGTTCCTAATAAATATACCAACTTTAGGATGAAGAAAATAACGCAGGATTCTAGTCATCGTGAGAAATTAAATCGTTTATCAGGTGTATGGATGGTCATTATAGGAATATTGATACTTTGTGCGGGAATAGTGGGAATGTTACTGTAATTGTAAAGTTAAAACTGTTAAATAAAAAATCCTTACTATCAGTTTTTAGGCTGATAGTAAGGATTTTTTTCTAACGTTTAGGACGACGTTTCATTTGGCCGCTTTCACCAATTTCATAATCTGAATCATCCATTGATTCCACACTACCAAGTAAGTAGCCATTACCAACTTGAGAGAAGAAATCATGATTAGATGTTGATGTTGAAATTCCGTTCATGACAACAGGATTAACATCAGAAGCTGTATCAGGGAACAAAGGATCTTGGCCTAAATTCATTAGAGCTTTGTTGGCATTGTAACGTAAGAAGGTTAAAACTTCTTCAGTCCAACCAACTTCATCATAAAGTTCATGGGTATATTTTTCTTCGTTTTCATATAATTCAAACAGAAGGTCATACATCCAGGTCTTCATTTTACCTTGTTCTTCTTCAGAAAGTTCGTTGAATCCTAATTGGAATTTATAGCCAATGAAGGTACCATGAACAGATTCATCACGTAAAATTAATTTAATAATTTCAGCAACGTTTGCCAGTTTGTTATGGCCTAAATAGTAAAGTGGCGTATAGAAACCAGAGTAGAATAAGAACGTTTCAAGAAAAACAGAAGCAACTTTTTTCTCCAATGGTGACCCGTTTTGGTAAATACCATTAATACGTTGTGCTTTTTTTTGTAAAAATTCGTTTTTGTCTGTCCATTCGAAAATTTCAGTAATCTCTGAAGCTGTATTCAACGTTGAAAAAATTGATGAATAACTTTTAGCATGAACCGATTCCATAAATTGAATATTATTTAAAACAGCTTCTTCGTGGGCAGTCCGTGTATCATGACGCAACGCTTCCATCCCATCTTGTGATTGCACCGTATCCAACAATGTTAGCCCACCAAAATCATGACCAACTAATGTTTTTTCTGCAGGACTCAGTGTACGCCAATCATCTAAATCATTTGAAAGGGGGATACGTGTATCTAACCAAAATTGTTCTGTTAGTTTTTCCCAAGTTGCTTTATCAACTTGATCTTCAACTTCGTTCCAATTAATTGCTTTGTAACTATCATTATTCATTTAACTTTCCTCCGTTACAGTTTAGATAACACAACTCTCACAAGCGTTTGCGCCAACTTCTTCTTGATCATCAGTAAAGGTTCTGATGTAGTAAATTGACTTAATACCTTTATTATACGCATAATTACGCAAAATGTTTAAGTCACGTGTTGTCATTTTATCTGTCCGACCATTTTTCCATTCGTAGAGGCCTTCAGGAATCGTTGAACGCATGAATAAAGTTAAACTAAGTGATTGATCGATATGTTCCTGTGCAGCAGCGTAAACGTCAATAACTTTACGCATATCCATGTCGTATGCAGAAGTATAGTATGGAATCGTGTCATTTGAAAGGTAAGGAGCTGGATAGTAAATCTTTCCAATTTTCTTTTCTTGACGCTCTTCGATTCGGTTAATAATTGGGTGAAGACTGGCAGTAGTATCGTTAATATATGAAATAGAGCCATTAGGTGCAACAGCCAATCTATTTTGATGATAAAGACCGTCAGTTTGAATATTAGCTTTCAAAGTCGCCCAATCTTCTTGATTAGGGATGTCGATGCCATCAAATAAGGCAGCAACTTTATCAGAAGTAGGGCCCCAATCTTCGTTAAGATACTTATCAAAGTAGGTACCAGTTGCATAAGTACTTTTTTCAAAGTTATGGAATGTTTCATTTTTTTCTTTAGCGATAGCATTTGATGATTTTAATGAGTAATAGTTAAGCATCATAAAATAAACACTAGTGAAATCGATTGAGTCTTCTGAACCATAATGCATATGGTTTTTAGCGAAGTAGGCATGTAAGCCCATTGCACCTAAACCGATGGTATGCGCTAAGTTATTTCCATGTTGAATAGGAGGCACAACATCAATATCTGAACTATCAGTTACAAAAGTTAAAGCGCGAACCATTGAATCAACTGAACGGCCAAAATCTGGAGAAGCCATCATATTAACAATGTTAGTTGAGCCTAAGTTACATGAAATATCAGTCCCCATAACATCGTAGCCTTGTGCATTATTCACAGTTGATGGTGTCTGAACCTGCATGATTTCTGAACAAAGATTACTCATAATGATTTTACCATCAATTGGGTTTGCGCGATTTGCTGTATCAACATTGACAATATAAGGATAGCCTGACTCTTGTTGCAGCTTAGAAATTTCAGTTTCTAATTCGCGGGCAAGAATCGTTTTTTTACTAATATTTTTATTGGCAACCATATTGTCATATTCTTTTGTGATATCAACATAGGAATAAGGGACTCCATATTCTCTTTCAACACCGTAGGGATCGAAAAGATACATCGTTGCATTATCTTTAATGAGTTCGTAAAATTTATCAGGTACAGTGATGCCTAGTGATAAAGTTTTAACACGGATTTTTTCATCAGCATTTTCTTTTTTAGCTGACAGGAAAGCAACAATATCTGGATGGAAGACGTCTAAATAGACAACTCCAGCACCTTGACGCTGTCCTAGTTGGTTAGAATATGAAAAACTATCTTCTAATAATTTCATAACGGGTAGAACACCAGAAGCAGCGCCCTCAATCCCTTTAATTGGTGCACCTGCGCCACGTAAATTACTGAGCGTAATACCAACACCACCACCAATTCGAGATAATTGAAGTGCTGAGTTAATGCCACGTCCAATACCATTCATATCATCAGTAATTTGAATTAGGAAGCAAGAAACTAATTCTCCACGACGTTTACGACCGGCATTTAAGAAACTAGGTGTAGCAGGTTGGTAACGTTGATGAATCATTTCGTCAGCTAAATTCATAGCTAGTTCTGTATTACCATCAGCAAAGTAAAGAACGTTCATTGCAACACGATCAATATAATTTTCAAGGTAATAGGCATTATTATCAGTTTTAAGTGCGTATTGAGCATAAAATTTGTAGGCAGCCATAAATGTACCGAAATGGAATTTTTGAGCTGCTAAATAAGCGTAGAGCTCCTCTATAAATGAGAAGTCATATTTATTATAAAAATCAGTTTCAATATAGTTGTTGTCAATTAAATAATCAAAACGTGCTTTTAATGAATCAAATTGCATTGTATTTTCAGCAACATTTTCTTTCAAAAAGGCGGTTAAGGCTTCTTGATCTTTTTGAAGTGGGATTTGACCGTCTACGGGAATATTAATTTCATTATTTAAATCATAATAAGTGACTTTATCACTATTTAACGTTTTTAATGTCAATTTCATCAACTACTTTCTTCATATTGATTACATCTTCTTCAGTGCCATTGAATTCAAATTCATATAATAATGGGACGTGATAGTCGGTTGCGATATCTTTGGCTGTAAAAATAAAAAGTTGGGCGAAGTTGCGGTTCCCACCGCCAACAACACCCAGTATATTTTCTCTATTTGATTGATATTCAATAAAGTCGTTGACCGATTCAGTGAGCCCAATTTCATAAGTTGGAACAATTAAAATATAGGGTTCATTTAATTCAATAAGCGGGTTTGTTGGATCGATTTCAAATGAAGGATAGCCAATTTTATTGATGAAGCGTCGTGTTTGTCCAGTAATGCTAAAGAAAACAATTTTCATTAGACTGCCAACTTTTTAAGCATATCAGGACGAAATCCTGCGATTGTATCGAATCCAGTAGCTTCTATAACAGGAACAGCTTGGAAACCTTGGCCTTTCAAGTAATCGATTGCGTTATCGTCTTCGGAAATGTTACGTTCATCAAAGTCGACGTTGTTTTCTTCTAAAAAACGTTTTGTCATTTTGCATTGGATGCAGTTGTTTTTTGTAAATACAGTAACTTTTTTCATTATATAAATTCCCCTTTGTTGTTTTGTTTAATAAGATAAGTATACAACACATAATCCAAAAATCAATTGAAAAAAACACTACATTTAGTGTGATTTTAAGTTGCATCACACAAGATGTAGTGTTCAAGGTCTTGGATTGTTTATATTAAATTTTGATTGCGAAAATTCGATTTTCTCCGTATTATAGAAACTATTGAGAAAGTAGGTAAAAATATGACGAATTATTATTTTTCGAAAAATCCAGATGTTATTCATGATGAAAAAGAATGGACATTTAAACTGTTGAACAACGAGTTTAAGTTTACCACAGATAATGGTGTATTTTCAAAAAAAACAGTCGATTTTGGTTCAAGAGTTTTATTAAATGCAGTTGAGCAACAAAAAATAATTCCGGGAAATATTTTAGATGTTGGATGTGGATACGGTCCAATAGGACTTGCTATAGCCAAGAATCAACCAGAACGAAAAATAGACATGACAGATGTAAACGAATTAGCATTAGAATTAGCAAAGAAGAACGCGGTAATCAATAAAATTAATAATATAGAAGTTTTTGAATCTGCCGCATACAGTCATGTAAAAAAGACAGATTATGCTGCAATTCTTACAAACCCGCCTATTAGAGCAGGCAAAGAGGTCGTTCATGAAATTTTAAGTGGCGCATTCGACCATTTAAAAGTTGGCGGACAATTGTTTGCTGTATTACAAAAGAAACAAGGGGCAAGTTCGGCTCAAAAGAGAATGACTGAAGTTTTTGGTAATTGTGACATTATTTTAAAAGATAAAGGTTACTATATTTTAATGAGTGTGAAGTAAATGGTAGAAAAATTAACTGAAGAACAAAAAGAATTTTTTATGCGCGAAGCTTTATATGAAGCAAGAAATGCAAAAATTATTGGTGAAGTACCAATTGGCTGTGTTGTTGTACAAAATGGTGAGATTATTGGACGAGGCCATAATATTCGTGAACACGTGCAAGATGCAACCCTTCACGCTGAAATTTTAGCCATCCAAGAAGCCTGTGCTACGATTCATAGCTGGCGTCTTGTAGATGCGCAATTATTCGTAACACTAGAACCATGCCCAATGTGTAGTGGTGCGATTATCAATTCAAGAATCCCCGAAGTTTACTTTGGTGCATTTGATCCTAAAGCAGGAACTGCAGGCAGCATTGGGAACTTATTAACGGATGAACGATTTAATCATCAAGCAAAAGTAGAATCTGGATTATTATTAGATGAAGCCAAAGACCTACTCCAATCATTCTTTAGAGAAGTTCGTCGTAAAAGAAAAGAAAAAAAGCAATCATAAAGGTAGCTTTTTGTTGGAATTTAATGTATTATAATAATTGCCGCAAGGCCTTAAGGCAATAGTGTGCTTACGAATTGTGTCAGATCCGGAAGGAAGCAGCACTAAGTTTGATTCACTTTGTGCCTTAAGTAATTATGATTATTTAAGACTCTTAGTCAGAAATGGCTGAGAGATTTTTTTATTTAAAAAGCTATTTATAGATTTTGAAAGGAGAGATTGTGATGAGTTACCAAGCTTTATACCGTGTCTGGCGTCCACAAAAATTTAGTGATTTAGTTGGACAAAACATGATTACGCAGACGTTGAAAAATGCAATTATGACACAACAAACAAGTCATGCATACATTTTTAATGGTCCACGTGGAACAGGTAAAACGTCCGCAGCTAAAATTTTTGCTAAGGCAGTTAATTGTCACTTCCAGGAAAATGGCGAACCATGTAACAAATGTGAGACATGTATCGCTATTACGAATGGTCAATTAAACGATGTTATCGAAATTGATGCCGCTTCTAATAATGGGGTTGAAGAAATTCGTGATATCCGTGACAAAGTAAAGTATGCACCCACACAAGCTGATTTTAAAATCTATATTATTGATGAAGTTCATATGCTATCTACGGGTGCTTTTAATGCACTCTTGAAGACGCTTGAAGAACCACCTGAAAATGTTATTTTTATTCTTGCTACAACGGAACCACATAAGATTCCAGCAACCATTATTTCTAGAACTCAGAAATTTGATTTCAAGCGTATTACGCCAGCTGACAGTTATGAACGAATGGTTTATATTTTGTCTGAAAAAGGAATTGAATATGAAGAACCAGCGCTTAAAGTTATCGCTAAAGCAGCTGAAGGTGGAATGCGGGATGCTTTGAGTATTTTAGATCAGGTCATTTCATTCGGTGATAACAAGGTGACTTTGGATAATGCTTTGTTAGTAACCGGTAGTGTAACACAGGATAAAATACAGAATTACGTCACGGAAGTTAGTCAAAAAGCGACTACTGAGGCATTAGAAACGATACAAGCAATTATAGACGAAGGTAAAGATTCAACTAGATTAATCGAAGATTTAATTGCCTATAGTCGTGATTTACTATTATATCAGCAAGCACCAGCACTTATTAATCAACTAGAATTAGGGATGGTTAATGATGATTTTAAAAACTTATCACAGACTATTTCTGCTGATTTCTTATACCAAATGATAAATGTTTTAAATGAAATTCAACAACAAATGCGATTTACAACACATCCAGATGTTTATTTAGAAGTATTAACAATTCGATTATCACAATTTAATACCTCTGATACGATTGCGGAGACGACTCAATCAGAATTAAGTTCAGATGCATCTAAACAAATTAATAATTTAACTAAAACAGTTGAAGACTTGAAAAAGCAAATAATTGATTTAAGTCAGAATGATAATCAACCGCAAGTGGCAGTAATAGCTAAGCCTAAAAAAGTTGCCTCTACTCAAAAAAAAGCAACATTAAATTTATCTCAAATTTATCCTATTTTAGATCACGCAACAAAAGAAAGTTTGGTACAATTAAAACAGGTTTGGCCAGAGTTGTTGCATCAACTTTCAGTTACACAACGTGCGATTATGCAAGCTAGTGAACCGGTTGCGGCTAGTCCTGACAGTGTACTTGTTAGTTTTAATTACGAATTCTTGTCTGTCAAAGCTTCAAGTGATACAGAGTTACTCGATGCTTTAGGTAATGGGTTAGATCGATTATTACATCATGTCCCTAAGGTGGTCTGTATTACAGCAGAGCAATGGCCAGAAGTCCGAAAATCTTACATTAAACAAAATGAGCACGAGGGAACTGAAACAATTATTGAGCCAGAACCTGAAGTAGTAGAACCAATTGTTTCAAAAGCTGAAGAAATTTTTGGAACAGAAAATATAGAAATTAAACAGGATTAGAAAGGAAGTAATTAATAATGATGCGTGGAAATGGTAATATGCAAGGTATGATGAAACAAATGCAAAAATTACAAAAAGATATGACAAAAGACCAAGAGGCTTTGAATGCAACTGAATTTGTTGGCGAAGCTTCAAATGATTTAGTTAAGGTAACCTTTACAGGGGACAAAAAAATGACTGATATCATGATTAAAGAAGAAGCAGTCGATCCTGATGATGTTGATATGTTACAAGATTTAATTATTATGGCTGTTAATGATGCTATGACAAAAATTGAAAAAACAACAACTGATAAATTGGGTAAATATTCTCAAGGGATGCCTGGACTATAAACTTAAAATTAAAGAAGGCTAAAGAAAATGCAATATCCTGAACCTATCGCAAAATTGATTGAAAGTTATATGAAATTACCAGGTATTGGTGGTAAAACTGCTACAAGATTAGCTTTTTTTACAATTGATATGGATGAAGATGATGTCACCGATTTTGCTAAATCACTAATATCTGCCAAACGAGACCTACATTATTGTAGTATCTGTGGCAATATTACTGAAGAAGATCCTTGTCAGATTTGTTCTGATTCATCACGTGATCAAACCAAAGTTATTGTTGTAGAAGAACCTAAAGATGTGATGTCTTTAGAAAAAATGAAAGAGTATCACGGCTTGTATCACGTGCTTCATGGTGTATTATCACCAATTGAAGGTAAAGGGCCGGAAGATATTAATATCACAAGTTTATTAACACGTCTTCAATCGCATCCCGATATGCAGGAAGTTATTATTGCGACAAATGCAACGCCAGAAGGTGAAGCAACGTCAATGTATTTATCGAGATTGATTAAACCGGCTGGAATTAAAGTGACAAGATTAGCCCATGGACTATCTGTAGGTAGCGATATTGAGTACGCAGATGAAATGACGTTGTTTAAAGCGATTGAAGGACGTACTGAAATATAGAAATGAGCTGACGGTGTAATGTTTAATAAAAAAACAAAACTTAAATTACGTAAAGAGTATGACGCTAAGTTGCTAGAGTCAATTGATCTCGCTAAAATAGCATGGGATCAAGCCAAACAAACTGAAGAGGCCATTTACGAAGTTGATGAAGAATTAATTAATGAAACACAGATGGCAAGAAAAAGATATTTCTTTCTCTATAATGAAGCGCGTGTTCGTTCAGTTAAAGGGCATATGCAGGCTTCAGTAATCACACATTAAATTAGAAAGAACGTTGAGACAATTCGCCTAACTTGTCTTGGCGTTTTTTTGTGAAATGCTGATTAGATTTATTAAATAAGAGATAGTATACTAATAGTAGGTTTATCTTATGGACAGGTTTTTAAGATTCAAGTACAATAATAATAAGTATTGGGGTCGTTAATGTGACTGGAAAATTTATAACGATTGAAGGACCAGATGGGTCCGGCAAAACGAGTGCCTTAAAAGGTATTATAAAAAAGATACAAAATAACTTGGTAAAAGAATTAGTTATAACACGTGAACCAGGTGGAAGTCCGATATCTGAAGCCATTCGTGAAGTTGTCTTAAATCAAGATTATCCAGAGATGGATAAACGAACTGAAGCATTATTGTTTGCAGCATCAAGACGTCAGCATATCGCAGAAATAATTTTCCCAGCACTTAAGGAAGATAAAATTGTAATATGTGATCGTTATGTTGATAGTTCAATTGCTTACCAAGGTGCTGGTAGAGATATCGGAACGCAAGCGGTTGCTGATATGAACCTATTTGCAACAAATGGAACAGAACCTGATTTAACTTTATACTTTGACGTACCATCAGAAATTGGATTAAAACGAATTTTTGAGCATCGTCAAAATGAAATAAATCGTTTAGATGATGAAAAGTTAGAGTTCCATCAAAAAGTACGCAAAGCATACCAACAATTAGCAGTGAAAAATCCAGAACGTATTATAACCATTAATGCGGCGCAACCTTTGGAAAAAGTAATTGACGATTGTATTGACGTTCTGAAGAAAAAATTACCCGAGTCTTTTAAATAAATGAAATGAGGGAATTCAAATGAAATTAATTACAGCGATTGTTCAAGATAAAGATAGTAACCGATTAAGCAATATATTTATAGATTCAAATGTCCGTGCAACAAAACTATCAACAACTGGTGGTTTTTTAAAGTCTGGTAATACAACCTTTTTAATTGGTATTGAAGATGAACGTGTTGATGAGGTATTACAAATCATTAAAGAGACATCATCAACGCGTGAACAATTTATGGCCCCCCCTGTTAACTTAGATGTTTCAATGGATGCACAAGTACCATTTCCATTAGAAGTTCAGGTTGGTGGTGCAACAGTATTTGTCTTACCAGTAGAAGAGTTTCATCAATTTTAGGAGTAAATAGTAATGACAGAATTAGCTGATGAAACCAGTAATATTAAAATTCAAGAATTACAGCCAAAATTAATTGAACATTTTGAAAAATTGATAATAACAAATAAGTTAGCCCATGCTTATCTATTTTCCGGACCAGAAGGTATTGGTAAGGTTGAACTAGCACAATGGATTGCAATGCGACTCTTTTGTACTGCTGACGAGGATCAAAAGCCTTGCGGTGTATGTGGTGAATGTCAACGAATTCTATCAGGTAATCACCCTGATATCGTGAGTGTTAAGCCTGAAGGCCAGTCAATTAAAGTTGATCAAATTCGATTTTTGAAATCAGAATTTTCAAAAAGTGGTGTTGAAGGTAGCCAAAAGATTTTTATAATTGAAAAAGCTGAGAGTATGACAGCTAGTGCTGCGAACAGTTTACTTAAATTTTTAGAAGAGCCTGTTGGAAATGTGAAAGCTTTCTTATTAACAGAAAATAAAAATCAAATTTTGCCAACTATTCAATCACGGTGCCAACTGGTTAATTTTGTCGCACTCTCTCAAGAAAAATTGATTCAAAATTTATTAAATCAAGGTATCTTGAAAGATCAGGCTCAGTTACTTGTTCATGTAACTGAGAGTACAAGCCATGCTGTAGCATTAGCACAAGATGAGAATTTTACTGAAATGACAAATCAAGTTTGGAATTGGTTCAGTAAATTATTGAAAAATGATGCTGAAAGTTTCATTTTGGTACAAACAAAACTAGTGCCACTCGCAAAAGAAAAACAACAACAGGCATTGATGGTTGATTTAATGGTACTGTTAGCGCGTGATTGTTTACTTGTCCGTTATAATCGTAAGGAACAAGTGAGTTTTTCTAATCGTTTAACTGAAATTGATAAAATAACTCAAATGATTAGTGATAAAAAGTTAGTTGCTATATTAGATGGTTGTTTACAAATTAAAACGATGCTCCAAATAAATATGACATTTCAAAGTGCAATTGAAGTAACAACGTTAAAATTAATAGATTTATAAAATATGAAATGAAGGTGATTTTGTGGATAAGCGTCAACTATATGATAATTTTATAGCTATCGAGGAAGAAATGAAAAAAATGTTATCGAGTTTTGAAACAATAAAATCTGATATGACTGGTGTTCTTGAAAATAACGCTGAATTGGAGATTGAAAACCAACATTTGAGAGAACGATTAAGTGAAATAGAACGACAAACGTCTAAGAATTTTAATGAATCTTCCGATGCAAATCTGTCAAAATCACGTCAAAACTTAGAAAAATTATATGATCAAGGTTTTCATATTTGTAATATTGAAGGGATGTACGGATCACGTCGAGTCGATGATGAACCTTGTGCTTTCTGTTTAGATTTAATTTATGGGGAGCGCGAAGTATGAGTGAAATAGCAGCACAAAGCAGTTTTCAAGGTAAAGGGACAACTGGGTCATTATATTTAGTACCGACACCAATTGGTAATTTATCTGATATGACGTTTAGAGCGATTGATATTTTAAAAGAGGTTGACTATATAGCAGCCGAAGATACACGAAACACACAAAAATTATTAAATCATTTTGAAATTGAAACAAGTCAATTGAGTTTTCATGAACATAATACGCAAGAACGTATTCCGCAATTTGTTGATAAAATATTGGCTGGTCAATCAATCGCACAAGTAAGTGATGCAGGAATGCCATCAATTAGTGATCCTGGGCATGATCTTGTTAAAGCATGTATTGAAGCTAAGATTCCAGTTGTGCCACTTCCTGGGGCAAATGCCGGGATCACTGCATTAATAGCTTCTGGATTAGCGCCACAACCGTTCTTATTCTATGGTTTTTTATCGCGAAAACCTAAGAGTCAAAAAGAAGAATTAGCTGAGTTGAAAAATCAAACAATGACGCTTATTTTTTATGAAGCACCACATCGCTTGAAAAAAACATTAACACAAATAGCTGCTAGCCTTGGTGGTCAGCGTAAAGTTGTACTATGCCGAGAATTAACTAAACGTTATGAAGAATTCTTGCGTGGAACACTGGATGATGCTATCAAATGGGCTGGCACTGAGCAAGTCCGTGGAGAATTTTGTGTAATTGTTGAGGGAAATGATTCGCCAGAAGCAACGGAAGTTGATCATCTGGCTAATATGTCAATTGAAGAACAAGTTGATTATTTGATTGAAACAGGTATGAAAACTAATGATGCGATAAAAGAGATTGCTAAGAAACAAGAGATGAAAAAACAAGAAGTTTATAATCTGTATCATCAGATTTAAGGAGTGAACATATTGGCAGATAATAAATTTAGTGAGCTACATCGTGCGGTTTACTATGAAGGCGATAAAAGTGGGCGTGTGACAGTAGCAATGCTAATTAACATGATTATTTTGGTTTCAACAGACCAAAGTGATAGCTTAGGAATTACTGAAAAAGATTTAACAAATTTGGGCTTTGGTTGGGTTATTACACAATATCTTATTGATATTTCGAGAATACCACATATTGATGAGAATTTAACATTAACTACTGAGGCTGTTTCGTACAATCGTTTCTTCTGTTACCGAGATTTCTGGGTTCATGATGAAGCAGGTAATGAGTGTGCACATATTCATGCTGTATTTGTTTTAATGGATCATAAAACACGTAAAATGACTCGTGTATTGCCAGAAGTTATTGAACCTTTTGGTGCTGAATATACACGAAGAATTGAGCGTTTGGAGAAACCAGTTGGTATCATGAAAGAAGATACAATAGCTGCTAAAAAATCATATGACGTTCGATTCTTTGATATTGATCCAAATCAACATGTAAACAATTCAAAATATTTTGATTGGTTATTAGATTCATTGTCAGAAGACTTTTTAATGTCACATGATTTGAAACATATGAATATTAAATATGAAAAAGAAATTCACTATGGTCATAAGATAGATAGTATCGTTGTTATTGATAACTTAACGACACATCACCAGATTAAAATTGGTGATGATGTTTATTGTGAAGCTGACTGTGAGTGGACGAAACGTTAGAATAAAAAATGCTCTGAGTAACTGGAAGTCTATCCAGTTACTCAGAGCATTTTTTATATTTTTATGATAAAGCATCTGCGACATAAATCGAGAGTTCTTCTTTTTCAAGACCAGCACTTAATCCAACCAATAGTTTGATTCTTGCTTTTTGACCATTTAAGCCACGACAGAAGATGCCGCCCATTTTTTTCAATTGAACGCCACCACCTTCATAGTCGTAAACATCTTGTGCCACGCCATTAAAGCAACGTGAAACAATTACAACTGGAATATCGCGATCAATTAATTTTTGAAGATTAGCTAAAACTTGTGGGGGAAGATTTCCTGCACCAAGAGCTTCAATGACAATACCGTTCGTTTGGTCATTATTAAGAAAACCAAGTAAATCAGCATCCATTCCAGCATAAGCCTTAATTAAATAAACATGATCAACAACTTTGTCGATTGCTAAGCAAGTCTGGCTTAGCAATTCGGCAAAAAAGGTCACGTTATCTTTAGCGATACTACCAATTGGGCCAAACGTTGGTGTTCTAAAAGTTGCGACATTTGTTGTATGTGTTTTTGTTACATAGCGTGCTGTATGAATTTCATCATTCATAACAACTAAGACACCTTTATCAACTGCATCATCACTTGCTGCAGTTAAGATGGCTGTTTGAAAATTGTGTAAGCCATCTGAGCCTATTTCATTTGCGGAACGCATAGCACCTGTTAAAACGACAGGTAGATGGTTCGGTAATGTAAGATCTAAAAAATAAGCAGTTTCTTCTAATGTATCCGTACCGTGAGTAATAACAATACCATCAATCGCTTCCGCGGATGCACGCATAATTCTTTTTTGAATAATTAGCATCTCTATGGGGCCAATATGTGGGGATGGTAAGTTAAAAATATTTTCAGTGATTAAATCGAAACGATCACCAAATGGATTTTCAACTTGGTTTAAAGGGTTTTCTGCACCAGGTGCAACTGCGCCTGTTTCTTGATTTTCAGACATGGCGATTGTACCACCAGTGTGTAAAATTAATATTTTTTTCATATTTTCCTCCTTGCTGACACTTAGATTATACATATTATATTGTACTTTGACTATGAATTTGTTACTGTATATGAACAGATAAGGTGGTTATGAGAATGAAAGAAAAACAATTAAGTAAGAATGAGTATTTATTTATTAGCTCAATGTTATTCGGTTTATTTTTTGGCGCGGGAAATTTAATTTTTCCAGTCTTTGTAGGTCAACAATCCGGACAAAACCTGTGGATAGGTAATTTAGGCTTTCTAATTGCTGGTGTTGGGTTACCTTTTTTAGGTGTAATTGCTATTGGATTGTCTAAAAGTAGGGGAGTTTTCGATTTAGCCTCTAAGGTTAATCGAACGTATGGCATAATTTTCACAATGTTGCTCTACCTAACTATTGGACCGCTATTTGCAGGTCCAAGATCAGCAACTATTCCGTTTGAAATTGGAATTGCACCACATATTAAAGCCAGCCAACATTCAGTATGGCTATTATTATTTTCAATTTTATTCTTCACAATAGTTTGGCTTTTGGCAGTTAAACCAACCAAGATATTAGTCTATGTTGGTAAGTATTTAAATCCCATATTTTTATGTGCGTTGGCTATTTTATTGTTATTTGTATTTATTAAGCCAATGGGTAATTTTTCAGATTTCCCCGCAACAAGTTCTTACAAGAATGGTGCTTTTATGTCTGCTTTTGGGCAAGGATATTACACTATGGATGCACTCGCTGGTTTGGCTTTTGGTATTATCATTGTGGATACAATTAAAGATTTAGGTATTACGAATCCTAAATCAATTACTAAAGGGATTATCTATTCTGGTAGTATCAGTGTTATTTTGATGGGAATCATCTATACATGCTTGGCCTATCTTGGGGCAACGAGTCTGGGTGTATTTCCACATTCTGGTAATGGTGGTGCTATTTTAGCTCAAGTTGCTCAACGTTATTTTGGACAATTCGGAAGTTTCTTTCTTGCTGCAATTATTGTTGTTGCTTGTATTAAAACGGCAATTGGCGTGACTAGCGCATGTGCTAAAACATGTGTTGAAATTATTGGTCATGGTAGCTATAAATTGTATTTAACACTTGGTTGTGTGATTAGTTGTTTAATTGCCAACGTTGGGTTAGATCAATTAATTACATTATCAACACCAGTTTTGATGTTGCTTTACCCACTTGCTATTGTATTGATGATTGCTGCCTGTTTAGAACCTACTTTAAATAAGTATGACTTAAAAGTCAGCATTATCTACAAATGGTTAACCGTTTTAACGCTTTTTAGTGCCATTTTTGATGGACTAAACGCGATGCCAATTTCAATTAAAAATTTAGCTTTTGCTAAAAATATGTTAGCATTTGCAAATCATTATTTACCACTGTTTAATATTGGCTTAAGTTGGATAGTTCCTGCTGCGTTAGGATTACTTATGGGACTAATTTTTATGATTCGTGAAAAGAAAATAAATTAAAAAGAAACACCCAAAGTTATTTTCTTTTTAGTGGTATACTACACAAGTAGTAAAATACAAAATTTCGGGGTAGAGAATACAGCGTTAAGTGCCAAAAGGACGGAATGTGTCTTTTGGACGAAGGCTAGCGATAGCTGCGGTTGTGTTTTCGCATTCGCCGCATACCACAATGTGGCAACTCCAACGAGGAGATGTCTGAATCATGGAAAATTTAACAAAGAGGTTAACCGCAAAGAATATAGCGGTGATGGGTCTATTATTGGCTGGTCAAATTATTCTAACTAATTTATTATCGTATCAGGTATTGACGTTACGGATAAGTTTCACTTTTATTGCGACTTATCTATTAGCGGCGTGGTTTGGCCCATTACTGGGTGGTATTGGTTCTGTTTTATCGGATTTACTTGGAACAGTATTATTCAGTAAAGGAGGTACATTTTTCTGGGGATTCTCGCTATCTGCTTTCTTAGGTGCGTTTTTCTATGGACTTGTATTTTATAAAAAACCATTTACGTTACCGCGAATTATTATTGCCGTATTAATCAATGTCGTTGTTATTGATTTATTGTTAAATACATTCTGGCTAGTATTAATGTACCAGTCACCTTGGACAATTATCTATGCACGTGCTATCAAAGATTTAATTTTAATTCCAATTCAAATTATTTTGTTATATATGGTTGGTAATAATAAACAAATCCAAAGATTAGGTAAACGATTATAGGAGGATTCAATCTATGCCATTGATGAAAATTGATATGATTGAAGGCCGTTCTGAAGGCCAAATAAAAGAAATTTTAGATATTGCTTATGATGTAATGCTTAATTCATTTGGCGCACCAGTTAGTGACAGATATCAAATTGTCACTCAACATCCAATAAATGAAATGCAAATTTTAGATACTGGGCTTGGATTTATGCGAACAAAAGAAGTATTGGTCTTTAGTTTAACAACGCGACCAAGAACGACAGAGCAAAAAGAAACCTTCTATCAACAGTTAATGCAACAGTTACAAACAAAAGTTGGATTGAGACCAGAAGATTTAATGATTAATTTAACAACTAATACTGATGAAGATTGGAGCTTTGGCATGGGCCAAGCACAATTTTTAACGGGTGACTTATAGAAATTAACCAGACGGCGAATTTATTTTCGTCGTCTATTTATTTGCTAAAGAAGGGTGAATCACTGATAAATTTACTAAAATAAGTTATAATAAAGAAAATAAACTATTTGGAGGAATTTAAATGTCAATTTTAGTTTTGGGTGGCGCAGGTTACATTGGTTCACATACTGTTGATCAATTAGTAGAAAATAGTCGTGATGTTGTTGTTGTCGATAATTTAGTGACAGGGCACTTAGAGGCTGTTAATAAAAAGGCAAAATTTTATCAAGGAGATATTGCGGATAAAAATTTTATGCGCAATGTTTTCAAAAATGAGGATATTGAAGCAGTTATTCATTTTGCAGCTTCATCTCTTGTTGGTGAATCAATGGTAAAACCATTAAAATATTTTGACAATAATACAGCAGGGATGATTCATTTACTTGAAGTCATGACTGAAGTTGGCGTTAAAAAAATCGTCTTTTCTTCAACAGCTGCAACATATGGTGAACCTAAAGTTGTCCCAATTCATGAAGATGACCCTCAAATTCCAACAAATCCATATGGTGAAAGTAAATTAGCCATGGAAAAAATTATGCACTGGACTGACGTTGCAGATGGTGTTAAGTTTGTCGCATTACGTTATTTCAATGTTGCTGGATCAAAACCAGATGGTAGCATCGGTGAAGATCACAATCCTGAAACACATTTAATTCCAATTATTTTACAAGTTGCTAACGGAGAACGTGAAAAATTACAAATTTTTGGGGACGATTATGATACCAAAGATGGTACAAACGTCCGTGATTACGTGCATGTTCTTGATTTAGCAGATGCGCACATTCGCGCCTTAGATTACTTACTTGCGGGAAATGAAAGTAATGCCTTTAACTTGGGTTCATCTAATGGATTTTCAAATATGGAAATTCTAGAAGCAGCACGCCGTGCAACAGGTAAAGAAATTCCTGCAGAAATTGCACCACGTCGTGCAGGTGATCCTTCAACTTTAATTGCAGCAAGTGAAAAAGCACATGAAATTCTTGGTTGGGCTCCTAAGTATGAAAATATGGAAGATATCATTAAGACAGCATGGACTTTTGAACAGACGCATCCAAATGGATTTTCAAAATAAATTAGTTATTAACCATAGGACAATTATTTGTCCTATTTTTTTGTTAATTTTCTCTTAGAAAAAATTTGTGATACTATTTTTGTGCTAAAATGTTAACAAAGCAGAGATAAAGGAAGATATGAATGAAAATTTTAGCAATTGATACATCGAATATACCACTCAGCGTCGCTGTTTTAGAAGATAGTGCATTATTAGCAACTATCACAACGAATATAAAAAAAAATCACAGTATTACATTGATGCCAGCAATTTCTGATGTCATGAAATTAGCAGGTATTAAGCCTGCAGAGCTAGACCGAATTGTGGTTGCACAAGGTCCAGGATCTTTTACTGGTCTCAGGATTGGCGTTGCCACAGCTAAAACACTAGCATTTACATTAGATTGTGAATTAGTTGGTGTCTCTAGTTTAGCAATGTTGGCTGCAGGTATTTCCACAAATAGTGATTCTGATATTGTACCGTTATTTGACGCACGTAGGAATTACGTATTCTCAGGTTTGTATAAAAATGATAATGAGCTTGTAAATGAATTACCAGACCAGCATAGAGAACTTGTGACTTGGGTGACTGAATTAAAAGAGCGTAACCGACCACAAATTTTTGTTGGAACTGATGTCGATTTATTTAAACAACAAATTATCGATATTTTAGGTGATCAGGCACAGTTTCCAGCTTCATTTTTAAATATTCCTCAGGCATTTATTTTGGGATTAATTGGTAAAGATAAAGAGCCCGCTAATCAGGAGACATTTATTCCGAATTATTTACGATTAACGCAAGCAGAGACGCAATGGTTAGAAACCCATTCAGATAAGGATCATAATACCTATGTTGAAAAAATTTAAAGCACGAGTGAAACAAATTATTCCAGAATTAAGACCAGATGAACCTGTTAGGACATTAGTTTTTCAGAATCATAGAATTAAAATTAGAAATGAAAGTTATTTTATGACACGTGCTGTTGTACCTGATATTCCGGAACTACTTGAGATTGAAAAAGCAGTTTATGATGGTAAATCACCATGGAGTGCAAAAATATTTGAAGGCGAAATTTGCCAAAAAAGCAAAACACTTTATTTAGTCTTACGTAAGGAAGATAAAATGTTAGGCTTTATTGGTTGTTCAACGGATGCAATAACGGGAGACGTACATATTGCGAATATTGCTGTTCTACCTGAATGTCAGGGTAGAGGGATGGGAAACTTTTTGGTAACGTCTATTACAAGGCGTGCTCGTTTAATGAGATTTAGAACAGTTAGTTTAGAGGTTCGCCGTGATAACCAGACGGCTTTAAATCTATACCACCAATTAGGATTTACTAAAGTGGGTATCCGAGAGAATTATTATGTTGAAGATGGGCAAGATGCTGTTGATATGTTGCTTAAATTAAAATAAAGGAATATGAATTAAGTTGAAAGAGGTCTCAATGGATAAAACGGAAAGAAATCTAATTTTAGCATTTGAATCAAGTTGTGATGAAACTAGTGTCGCAGTGGTCGAAGACGGTCATCTTATTTTGTCGAACATCATTGCAACGCAAGTTAATAGTCATAAACGTTTTGGTGGTGTTGTACCTGAAGTTGCCAGCCGCCACCATATTGAACAAATTACGAGTTGTATTAAAGATGCTATGACAGAAGCAAATGTAACTTATGATGATTTAGATGCTGTTGCGGTTACTTATGGACCAGGATTAGTTGGTGCTTTACTAGTAGGTGTTTCTGCTGCTAAAGCTATCGCATTTGCTCACGAGTTGCCTTTAATTCCCGTTAACCATATGGCAGGCCATATTTTTGCAGCGCGCTATGAATCTGAAATAGTGTATCCATCAATGGCTTTACTCGTTTCGGGTGGACATACTGAGTTAGTTTATATGCCTGAAGAAGGTCAATTTGAAATTATTGGTGAGACACGTGATGACGCAGCAGGTGAAGCTTATGATAAAGTTGGGCGTGTTCTTGGGATGACTTATCCATCAGGAAAAGAAATTGATGAACTTGCACATACTGGACAAGATACGTTTAATTTTCCGCGTGCCATGATCAAAGATGACAGTTATGACTTTAGTTTCAGTGGATTGAAAAGTGCCTTCATCAATACAGTTCACCATGCAGATCAATTAGGCGAAGAGTTGGACCGGGCTGATTTAGCAACAAGCTTTCAACAAAGTGTGATTGATGTACTTGCTGAGAAAACGGTACGTGCTTGTCATGAGTATGATATTAAACAATTAATTTTAGCCGGTGGTGTGGCAGCTAATAAAGGGTTACGTACAAGACTTGAATCTGATATGAAGAAAATGAATGATATTGAATTTGTGAAGGCGCCCATTAAATTATGTGGTGATAATGCTGCAATGATTGGTGCAGCAGGATATGTTGAATTTATTAAAGGTCAACGTGCAGGATTAAATTTAAATGCTGATCCTAGTTTAGAATTTGATTGGATAGTTTAATTATTATAAAATTAAAATAGAGATTTAGAGTTCGCCTTGTAATGCTAAACAGTTGTTTAACACTGGGGAGAACGCTAAATCTCTATTTTTTTGTAAATGGTTAATTTATATTTCTAAAATAATTTTTTGGTAAAATAAATTGGGATAGATAAACGAGTAATCCTAGTCCGAATAGAATAATAATTGTGGTTCCAAAAATAAAATCAAATTGTTGTAATTGATAGTACGCAATAATGCCAATTAACCACCAAATAATATTTAACCAATAAGGCAACGTTTTTTTCATAATAAAGTAAGTGACAAAAACAATTGCATATAATGGTGTAAAAACTGACGCGATAAAATATAAGAAATTTTGATAATTATCAATAGGAACTACCCATGCAATGACTAAGCCAAGCGCAACTATAATGATACTAATCAATTTCATATGTTTAAAGGAATGTATATTCTGAACGTTAATTGTTGCTGACATAACATCTAAAAATGTGGTTGTAACAGTTGAAAATATAATAATGAATAATGCGATTATACCTAAACCTGATGTAGCCAAGAACGAGGTAAAATCAGTGAATCCGGTTCTAGTTGTTAAAAGTAAGCCAATGGTAAACATGATTAAACTACCTAAAAAATAGCTAAACGAACTAACTGTAGACATAGCAAGTGGATGTTTTGTTGATTTTGTGTAATCACCTATTAGTGGTAGCCAAGATAACGCCATGGTGATATTTAATTCAACAGCTGATCCAAATGTCATATTTAAGCCATTGGAAGTATGTGAAACGGGTACTTTGAAAATTAAAAAAATCATGATACCTGCACCAATAACTAATAAATTAACAACAATTAAATTAATTCGATACAAACTATTTTCGCTAACTAATAACCAAATGATAATCAAAATAGCTATGACAAGTCCCATAATAATTGAATTTTTAAAATTAAGTAAGGAACTTGAAATACCATTCATTGCTGAAATTGCGTTGACGATCATAACAGCGGTCCAACCAATTAGTTGAATCAAATTGATAAGTGAAAATAAGAGCACACCTGTTGAGCCAAAAGCAACTTTAGTTGACTGAATGGCTGTCTGATGCTTTTTGGCACCAATATAACCAGCAGGTAGTAAGAAGAGACCACAACCAATTAAATGACCAATTAGAATTGCAAGGAAACCTTTAGAAAAGCCAAGTGGAGCTAGTAACATGCCCGTCATAATTTCGGCAATTGAAATGGCCGCACCTAGCCAAAGTAAAAATTGTCCACGTAATTCTTTAGTTTCTGTCATCTTAATCGTCCTCCAATTTAAAATAATGATTTATGGATTGAACTGTTTGTTCAATGTTCGGACTTTTAGCAATCAAGGAAATAACAGCAACTCCCGAAACAGTTGTAGTAGCCAGTTTGGCTAAATTATTTTCTGAAATACCACCAATTGCAACAATCGGGAGTTTACTAATTGATAGTAATTGATTTAAGCCAGCTATTCCGAGAGGCGCAGTCGCATCTGACTTTGATTTTGTAGGAAAGACAGGGCCACTACCAATATAAGCGATACCTGATAATTGATTGGCTTGTTTAATTTGATCGAGTGTTTGACAAGAAAGGCCAATCGCTAATTGACCCGCCGATTGATCTATCACATTTTGAATCTTTTGGTCATTTTGGCCAACGTGAATACCATCTGCTTGAATTTCAAGTGCTAAAGGTAGATCATCATCAATGAAAAAAGGAACTTGGTATTTTGTGCATAACCTCTGACATTCAATTGCGAGTGTCTTTTTTTGTATCCGGGTTAAAGGGGTTAAGAGATTTTTTTCTCTAAATTGGAAACAAGAAATGCCTGATTTTAACGCTCGTTCTAAAGTAGGTAGTAATTGATTGTCGGCGACGTCTTGAGTTCCTGCAATGAAGTAACTTGCTAACCATGATTGATTAAATGTCTTCATTTTGCGTTACCTCACGATATGCCCAATGATTTAATGGCCCGTGACCATGTCCAACGATAATACCGTTGCTAATTGTTGCTTCAACATATTTTTTAGACACTAAGATGGCCGTTTTAATATCTTGTCCTTTGGCAATTTCTGCTGCAATGCAGGCTGAGAGGGTATCACCAGTGCCATGAGTTCGAATTGTATCAATACGTTTCGAGCTCATCCAGAATGAATCGTTATCTTCTAATAATACAAAGTCATTTACGATATTTTCAGAGTTATAATGTCCGCCTTTAATGATGACGTTTTTTGCACCTAATAATTTAATCTTTTTTCCAGCTGCACTCATGTCTTCTTTTGAATTAATGGTCAAGCCAGTTATGACTTCAGCTTCTGGAATATTCGGGGTTACTACCGTGGCTAAAGGAATTAATTCTTCTTTGATTGTAACAACAGCATCCTCAGAAAGAAGTGTGGCACCGCCTTTTGCAACCATGACAGGGTCAACAATTAGGGGACCAAATTGATATTTTTTCAGATTTTTAACGACTACTTTAACGTGTTCTGAATCTGCAAGCATCCCTGTTTTGCATGCTTTAATGGCTAAATCATTTGCAATTGAGGCAAATTGTTCATTAATAATTTTAGCAGGGAGGGGAAGACTGTCTTGCACACCAAGTGTGTTTTGTGCAGTGATTGCGACGAGAACTGTTGCAGCATAGACATGCCGTTCTTGCATCGTTTTTAAGTCAGCTTGCATACCAGCGCCACCACTACTATCGGATCCAGCAATTGAAAGTGCTTGTGGAAAATCAGGCATTATAGGTCTCCTTTCATCGTTATCTGATTAGAAAGTTCATTTATCGTTATTAAATGTAGTTTATCAAGTAGGTTAACAATAAAACTACCTGGTTTTTCGGTAATTAACTCATCAGCAACAAGTTCACCAGTTGTTGCAAAGATAAGGCAGGCGATTCTTGCTGCTTCAAACTCATTATCTTTAGAGACAGCTGCAAACGCAGCAATTAAACTTGAAAGCATATCGCCTGAACCAACATGTGTTTGGAAAAGAGACGTTCCCTGTGTCACAGTTGCAACACGCTTTCCATCAGAAATATAGTCTGTAGGACCACTTAGAACAACCGTACAATTGTACCGTTTGGCTACAATTTTTGCGATTTCTGCTAAATCTGCAGAACCATTTCCTGCATCAATACCTTTTGCTTGCCATTCAACACCAGCTAATGCAGCAATTTCACCAGCATTACCGCGAATAAAATTAAAATGAAAATGCTCAAGCAAGTTTGTAATTACTTTTTGTCGGTAAGGCATGGCAACAGCAACTGGGTCTAGCACAAGTGGGATAGCTAAATCGTTTGCGATTTGACTAACCCTCTCAATGTAAGGTAATTCTGAACTTTTAAATGATCCCATATTGATTGTGGCAGCAGCAGAAATTTGTAACATTTCGGCTGCTTCTTCAATCGCACTGGGCATGATAGGGGAAGCGCCAATTGCGTTGAGTCCATTGGCAACGTCTTGAACCGTGATGTAATTAGAAATGTTGAAAATTACTGGGTTCTCTTCACGAAGTTTATCGAGTAGTTCTAATGGCATAACTTTCTCCTCTTGAGTACACAAAAACCCCACTCTTTGACAAAAAAATTGTAGAGTGGGGTCCTTCTTCACACTTTCCTACGCAAGTTTTGGCTTACAGGTTCGAAGGGATTAGGTTGAAAAAACCTATCTCAGTTCTTCTAAAGAACACCCCTAGTGTACTTATATTTTATTTTTAGATTACAACAAAAGAATAGGCTTTCATTCTTTAAATGTCAATAAATAAAAAAAAAAAAGCTAGCTTATTCTAAAGCTAAGCTAGCTTCTTCCCAATTAGTTTCTGCAGTCTCTATTGCAGTTTGAATAGATTGTAGTTCAGTTTGTAGTTCCTGAAGTTTATCTGCATCACTAAAAATAGTAGGTTGAGACATTTTTTCTTCAAGTTCTGTTTGATGAATTTCTAATTCACTTAATTCAGATTCTAAACGATCAATTTCACGTGTTAATTTACGTTGTTCCTTTTGCGTTTCTTTATTTTGTTGATAATTAGTTGTTGGTTTAACTTCAGGGACTTCTGAAGATGAGGCAATTTCAAGTGCCATTTTTTCGGCTGCGATAGCTTCTAATTCTTCTTTTTTATCAACATAATAATCGTAATCACCCATGTAGTAAGTAGAGCCTTCTTTTGAAACTTCAATAATACTTTCTGCAACTTTATTAATGAAGTAGCGGTCATGAGAAACAAGTAAGACAGTACCATCAAAGTTAGCAATCGCCTTTTCAAGGACTTCCTTACTATCAATGTCTAAATGGTTAGTGGGTTCATCAAAGATTAGGAAGTTATCTTTGTCCATTGCAAGTTTGGTCAAAGCAAGACGCGCTTTTTCACCACCACTTAAATTTGAGACACGTTTCAAAACGTCATCCCCAGAAAATAGAAATCCACCTAATAATGATCGAATATCTGTTTCAGGAGTTGAAGGATGATCATTCCAGAGTTCATCTAAAACAGTATTTTTATCTGTTAATTGATTTTGCTCCTGATCGTAGTAGCCAACATGAACATTAGCGCCAAGGAATGCTTCACCACGAATAAATGGAATTTGGCCTAAGATACTTTTAAGTAAGGTTGATTTTCCCACACCATTCGGGCCAACAATAGCTTGAACTTGATGCTTATGTAAATCAATTGAAACGGGTTCAGATAACACTTTATTATCGTAACCAACAGCTGCCCCGGCAACAGTTAAAACGATATTACCACTCTCATCTGCAGATTTAAAACTAAAACGAGGGGCTTTTTCGTCACCTTCTGGTCGGTCAAGTTTATCTAATTTTTCGAGTTGTTTACGACGACTTTGCGCTCGTTTTGTTGTTGAGGCTCGAACAATGTTTTTATTAACAAAATCTTCGAGTTTTTCAATCTTATCTTGTTGTTTTTCGAAAACTTTCCATTCTTGTTTTAAATTAGCTTCTTTTTTTACAATAAATTGGGAGTAGTTGCCATTGTAGTGAGTCGTTTCATTATGGCTCATATCATAAACTTCTGTCACAATTTTATCTAAGAAGTAACGATCATGAGAGACAATTAAGAGTGCCCCTGTATAAGTCTTCAAATAGCCTTCTAACCAAGTTAGTGTCTCAATATCTAAGTGGTTAGTTGGTTCATCTAAAATTAATAAATCACGTTTTTCTAAAAGTAATTTTGCTAAGGCTAAACGTGTTTTTTGACCACCAGAGAGAGTCCTAATATCGCGATTGAAATCTTCTTCATAAAATCTAAAACCATGTAAAACAGAACGGATTTCTGATTCATAACCATAGCCATTTTTTTCACTGAAATCATGTGAAACTTGATCATAGGTTGATAATAGTTTTTCAAATTTTTCAGAATCTTCTGCATTTTTAGGATCAGCAATTTGGGCTTCTAATGTATGAATTTGGATTTCCATTTTTTTTAAATAATCAAAAACACGACTCATTTCGTCCCAAATCGAACGTTCTGAAGTAACAGTTGTTGTTTGTGCTAAGTAACCGATGGTCATGCCTTTATGTTTAATGATTTGACCAGCATCAGTAGCCTCTTGATCAATAATCATTTTAATTAATGTTGATTTTCCAGCACCATTTCGACCAACTAGGGCTATCCTAGCATCGTCTTTGATATCCATATTTGCATTTTCAAAAAGAACATCTGCGCCAAAATAGCGAGCTGCTTGTTGTACTTGTAACAGAATCAAAATAATTCCACCTTTCTTTTAAAGTGACGATTGAATAATTAATACTAGACTATTCATAAGAATATGAGCAATCATTGACGTTTTGATGTCACCTGTTCGTTTGTAGAGGTAACAGAAAAGTAATCCAATTAAAAAGTAGATAGCTAAATGGCCATCATTATGTGCCAAACTAAATAATAAACTAGAAAGAATTGCGGCAGAAATAGGTGATATGAAACTTGCTAAATTGCCAAAAAAGACTTTTCTAAAAACGAGTTCCTCCATAATGGGAGCACCAAGTGAGACTGCCAACATATAATAAGGATATTTTGTAAAAATAGTCATAATTTCATTTGTATTTTGTGAGGGTACGGTCGTTTTTAAAATGGTGAATGAAATTAATTGAATAACTGTTTGGATTACTAACGTTAGAACGAATCCAAGAATACCCCACGAAATAATTTGTGACCATTTAGAGGAACCATCTATTGTATTTCTAGCACTGAAGTAATGATTTAACCAAATTAACAATATTGCTCCTAAAACATAATCAGCCGTCATTACTGGATAGATAACTGATTTTAAAGAAAATAGTTGATTCAGAATTGTTGGTAAAATAAAGATAACGAGGTAGCCTAATAAAATAGCGATTGAATTTTTACTAGTTGATTTTGACATGAGAACTCCTTTAACTGTAATTAGATAGTCGTGCATTTTTCTAGTGAATAAATTTGTATGATAAGTATAGCATAATTGACTAGATAGCGAATTCAATTCATATTAAAAATTCTATTAAATAAGAGCTGAAATGCTTGCAATTGTTTGAAAAATTGATTATAGTTAATTTTGTGATTAGCACTTAGGAAGATAGAGTGCTAAATAAAAGTGTTGGAGGGATAGAACGTGTTAAAACCATTAGCAGATCGTGTTATTTTAGAAGTAACAAAAGAAGAAGAAACAACAGTAGGCGGGATCGTCTTAGCAAGTAACGTACAAGAAAAACCACAAACAGGAAAAATTGTTGCAGTTGGTGATGGCCGTACGATGGATAACGGTGAAAAAATTGCTGTTGCTGTTAACGTTGGAGAGACCGTTTTATTTGATAAGTATGCTGGCTCAGAAGTTTCATTCGAAGGTAAAGACTACTTAATTGTTCATGAAAAAGATATCGTTGCAACAGTAGACTAATATAAATTTAAATTAAAGATGAGGTGGATTAATTATGTCAAAGGAATTAAAATTTTCTGAAGATGCTCGTTCAGCAATGCTTAGAGGTGTTGACCAATTAGCCAATACCGTTAAATCAACTTTAGGACCAAAAGGCCGTAATGTTGTTTTAGAAGAATCATATGGCTCACCAATTATTACAAATGATGGTGTAACAATTGCTCGTGCGATTGAATTAGAAGACCATTTTGAAAATATGGGTGCTAAATTAGTATCAGAAGTTGCTTCAAAAACGAATGATATAGCTGGTGATGGAACGACAACTGCTACTGTTTTAACACAAGCTATCGTCACTGAAGGTATGAAGAATGTGACAGCAGGTGCTAACCCTGTTGGGATTCGTCGTGGTATCGAAACTGCTACAAAAGCAGCCGTTGCTGAATTACATGAATTATCACACAAAGTTGAAACAAAAGAAGATATTGCTCAAATTGCTTCTGTATCTTCAGCTAATGAAGAAATTGGTGCTTTAATTGCTGACGCTATGGAAAAAGTTGGTAATGATGGCGTTATTACAATTGAAGAATCAAAAAGCATCGATACATCATTAGATGTCGTTGAAGGGATGCAATTTGATCGAGGTTACTTGTCACAATATATGGTAACTGATAACGATAAAATGGAAGCTAACTTAGAGACACCATATATTTTAGTAACGGATAAGAAAATTTCTAATATTCAAGAAGTCTTACCATTATTACAATCTATTGTGGAACAAGGTCGCCCATTGTTAATCATCGCCGATGATGTTGATGGGGAAGCTTTACCAACATTAGTATTGAATAAAATTCGTGGTACATTTAACGTTGTTGCAGTCAAAGCACCTGGATTTGGTGATCGTCGTAAAGCGATGCTTGAAGATATTGCCATCGTTACTGGTGCAACAGTGATTACTGATGAACTTGGTTTACAATTGAAGGATACAACAATTGAACAATTAGGTTCAGCTGGTAAAGTTAATATTACAAAAGAAAACACAGTTATTGTTGAAGGTTCTGGTGATAAAGCTAAAATTACAGAACGTGTTGGTTTGATTAAAAAACAAATCGATGAAACGACGTCTGAATTTGATCGTGAAAAATTACAAGAACGTTTGGCAAAATTATCTGGTGGGGTTGCTGTCATCAAAGTTGGTGCTGCAACTGAAACAGAATTAAAAGAACGCAAATACCGTATTGAAGATGCTTTGAATGCGACACGCGCTGCTGTCGAAGAAGGATTCGTTGCCGGTGGTGGTACTGCATTTGTTAACGTTATTAGTAAAGTTGCTGCACTTGAAGCAGTTGGCGATGAATTAACGGGTATCAAGATTGTTCAACGTGCTTTGGAAGAACCAGTACGCCAAATTGCAAAGAATGCTGGACTTGAGGGTTCAGTTATTGTTGAAAAACTAAAATCAGAAAAACCTGGTATTGGTTTTAACGCAGCAACAAATGAATGGCAAGATATGATTGAAGTTGGGATTGTTGATCCAACTAAAGTGACACGCTCAGCATTGCAAAATGCAGCTAGTGTCTCAGCCTTATTATTAACAACTGAAGCAGTTGTTGCAGATAAACCAGAACCAGTATCTGCAGCTGATCCACAACAAATGCCTGGTGGTATGGGCGGTATGATGTAACCCATTTGTCATAAAAAATGATGAAAATTTAAGAGCTATTAATCCGTGTTATTCTGGGATTAGTAGCTCTTTTTTTATGCTGAAAATAAAGTTTGTTTGCAGTATTGTATATTTAAAAATAAACGAGTAAAATAGAGTGAATTCGGTGAATAGAAATTAGTAATTAAAATAACTATTCAGTAAAATAAATGCGCTGTTTTGGCATCATTTATGAATGGATTTTTAAATATAGAACATAAGGGGTAAAGAGAAATGCGTCGTTATTTAAAGAGACTTTTAATTGGGAAGCCATTAAAATCTTCTGAAGAAGGAGATCAACAATTATCAAAATTTAAGGCATTAGCGCTCTTATCGTCAGATGCACTCTCATCTGTGGCGTATGGTACGGAACAAATTGTTACCGTTTTAGTGGGCTTTTCAGCAATGGCAATCTGGTATTCATTACCAATTGCATTGTTAGTCTTAGTTTTATTGGCTTCAATTACAATTTCGTATCGCCAAATTATCCATGCTTATCCTAAGGGTGGAGGCGCGTATGTTGTCTCAAGTAAAAACTTAGGTAAAAATGCTGGATTAATTTCTGGTGGATCGCTTTTAATTGATTATATGTTGACAGTAGCGGTTAGTGTTTCCGCAGGGACTGAGGCATTGATTTCTGCGGTACCTTCGTTATATGGACATCAAGTAGCAATCTCAGTGGTTATTATTATTTTGGTAATGGCAATGAACTTACGAGGCTTGCGGGAATCAGCTTCATTCTTAACTATTCCTGTTTATCTTTTCGTGGTTATGATTATATTGATGTTACTAGTTGGTGGTTATAATATTATGACAGGTCAAGTACCTTACCACGCAACAGCTGCTGTGGGTACGGCCGTTCCTGGAATTACACTAGCCTTACTTTTGAAAGCATTCTCATCGGGATCATCTTCATTAACTGGTGTTGAAGCAATTAGTAATGCAGTGCCTTTCTTCAAAAAACCACATGCTAAAAATGCTGCTGCTACTTTAACAATTATGGCGACGCTTTTGGCAGTCTTCTTTGGTGGAATAACATTCTTAAACTATTGGTATGGCATTATTCCTACTGAAAAAGTAACTGTTCTTTCACAAATTGCACAAACAACATTTGGACAAGGTATTTTGTATTACGTTTTCCAATTTTCAACAGTATTGATTTTAGTATTAGCTGCAAATACAGGTTTCTCGGCATTTCCAATTTTAGCGTTTAATTTAGCTAAAGATAAATTTATGCCTCATTTGTATATGGATAAAGGTGATCGATTAGGCTACTCTAACGGAATTATCACGTTAGCGGCCGGATCAATTATTTTAACATTTATATTTAATGGATCAACGTCATTATTAATTCCATTATATGCGGTAGGTGTGTTTATTCCGTTTACGTTGTCTCAGACAGGGATGATTGTAAAATGGTATCATGATCGCCCAAAAGGTTGGATTATGAAAGCCTTTTACAATTTCTTAGGGGCCTTTATCTCATTTAGTATTTTGTTGATTCTCTTTAGATATCGCTTATCAACAGTATGGCCATTCTTTATTATCATGCCAGTTATGTATATTATATTCTATAAAATAAATGATCATTACAATAAAGTTGCCGAACAATTACGTTTAACAGAAGAAGCAGAAATTCATGATTACGATGGCTCCACAGTTATCGTGTTAGTTAGTTCTGTAACGCATGTTACAACGGGTGCAATTAATTATGCACGTTCAATTGGTGACTACGTAATTGCAATGCACGTTTCTTTCGATACAAATCCGGAAAAAGAACATGAAACGGAACGTGAATTTAAAGAACGTTTCCCTGGTGTTCGTTTTGTTGATTTACATTCGTCATATCGTTCAATTGCTTCACCTGTTGTGAAATTTACAGATGTTATTGCTAAGAATGCCGCTGCTCGTAACTTCACAACGACAGTCTTAGTACCACAGTTTGTTCCAAGAAAACCATGGCAAAATATTCTTCATAATCAAACGAGTTTAAGATTGAGAACGGTCTTAAATTCTCGCGAGAATATTATTGTTGCAACATATAATTATCATTTGAAAAAATAAACATTGAAAAGTATCAATTAAATTTAATTGATACTTTTTTTGTATTTATTTAACAACGTGGTATAGTTAAGACTACTATGACAGAATATTTTTAAGGAGAGATATCAAAATGTTTCCAATTATCGTAGCATTTTTCGCAACAGCGCTTATCTCCGCGTTGCTAACTCCCGTTATTAGACTATTTTCAATTAAAATTGGAGCAGTCGATGTTCCAAATAATAGACGAGTAAATAAGGTTTCAATGCCTACAATGGGTGGATTAGCCATTTTTATAGCTTTTAACTTTACGAATTTTTTTATTTTAAAAAATCAATATCCAATAAAAATGTTAGTGACACTGTTTGTTGCTGAATTGGTAATTATTATCACCGGTGTTTTAGATGATAAGTTTGAATTAAAACCACGCCAAAAGATGTTTGGCATCACAGTTGCCGCCTTGATCGTCTACTTTTTTTCAAATATGCGAATGACGACATTCACTTTACCTTATTTTGGTATTATTAATTTAGGATGGATGAGTTTCCCTATTACAATTATTTGGATTTTAGCTATTACAAATGCTATTAATTTAATAGACGGATTAGATGGCTTAGCAACTGGGGTTTCCATTATTGATTTATTTACAAGTGGTTTGGTAGGCTATTTCTTTTTAGTTAATACAAATAGTTATATTGCAATTATGATGTTTACGCTGGTTGCTGCTCTGATTGGATTTTTGCCATATAATTTCTTTCCAGCTAGAATCTACTTAGGGGATACAGGCGCGTTATTTATTGGATTTATGATTTCAGTATTCTCTTTATCTGGACTTAAAAATGCAACTTTTATTTCTATTATTGTGCCTGTTTTAATATTGGGTGTACCAATTACGGATACTGTTTATGCAATGTTACGCCGGATTTTAAATAAAAAGCCTATCTCTCAAGCAGACAAACATCATTTACATCATCGTTTGATGCAAATGGGGTTAACGCATCGACAGACAGTATTAGTTATATATGGCATTGCGTTAATTTTTTCATTTATTTCATTACTTTATCCAATATCATCAATTTGGGGTTCAATACTAATGTCAGTTGCGACATTAGTGGGACTAGAACTATTCGTAGAGTCCATCGGATTAGTTGGATCTAAACGAAAGCCACTGCTAAATTGGATTAAAAGAATTGTTAAAACGATGACTTCAAAAAAATAGATAGTAAAAAGGATGTCCAGTAATTGGGCATCCTTTTTACTTAACTTGAATTTCATTATATAAATCTTGGCCTAATTTAAAAGTTATTTGGTTATTGAGTAGGTTGATTAGTTGATCTTGTAAGGTTAATATCAAATTTTTATCAACTGCTAAAGTTATTTCTACTGTTTCAAGATAGGTTGTGTGTTGGATTATAATTGAATTTTTTTCAAGATAATTTTCAAGTTTTCCAACATTTTGGTAAGCAATTTGGCAAATAAGTTCGGTTTGTAAAATACGTTCAACGATACCAATTTGTTCAATCGTCTGCGAAGCAGCATTACTATAAGCACGGATTAAACCACCAGCACCTAGCTTAATACCACCAAACTTTCGACTAACAACGATACAAATATTTTTAAGCTGATTTTTTTTAATAACTTCTAGAATGGGAACACCAGCCGTTCCAGAGGGTTCACCATCATCGCTTTGACGTTGGATTTCAGACTCAGTACCAAATGTGTATGCAAAACAGTGATGTCTTGCTTTAGGTTCTAATTTCTTGACTGATTCAATAAAAGCAACTGCATCAGATTCTGTCGCGATTCGAGTGACACGACAAATGAAGGAAGACTTCTTTTCAATTAATGTGGCTAAACCAGATTCTTTAATTGTTAAATAATTTTTTGACATAATTAAGGTTCCTTTGCGTATTTAAACTTATTGAAGGGATTGAGGAGAATGACACTTTCAAGTTTGTATGGTCGTTTAATAACTGATTCAGAAATTGACGAAACTATTAATTTAGATGAACTTACGTCGTACCCAGGAATTAGTATTGAAGATAAACAATTAATCTGTCGCAGATGCCTTTCACAACTTAATTTAAAGGAAAATAAATTACAAGGTGACCGGTACTATTGTTCATACTGTATGATATTAGGACGTATTTCAACTACGACTACACTTTATACTATACCTGAACCCAACTTGTTTTCAACTCAAAAAGGGAGTCCATTGACGTGGAATGGAGAATTAACGACTAGCCAAGAAATATGTGCTAATGAAGTGAAACAAATTTTTAAAAATTCGGGTGCCCGGCATTTACTGTGGGCGGTAACCGGCGCTGGTAAAACAGAAATGCTATTCAAAGGTATTGAAGCTGCTATTATGGATGGTAAGCGCATCTGTTTAGCATCACCACGGGTCGATGTTTGTATTGAATTATTTCCGAGATTGCAGGCAGCATTTCAAAATATTGATATTTGTTTGCTGCACGGAAAGACAACGGAACCATACCGTTATACCCAACTAGTCATCTGTACAACACATCAATTGTTAAGATTTCATAAAGCGTTTGACGTTATGATAGTTGATGAGGTAGATGCCTTTCCATATGCACAGAATCAATTACTGCTTCAAGCAACAACACAAGCAACTAAACAAAAAGGGGCAAGTTTATTTTTAACGGCAACCCCAAGTGAGGATCTGTTAAAGGAGGTTCGCTTAAAACAATTAACGGTTAGTTATTTACCAATACGCTTTCATGGTCAATTATTGCCTGAAATTAAAATTAAATTTGAAAAAGCGTGGGAAAAGAATTTAAAAAAAGGACGTTTACCCAAAAAATTAACACTGAAAATGACAGAGTGGCTAAAACGTAAGGATCCATTTTTAATTTTTGTGCCGAAAATTTGGTTATTGGAACCAGTAATGGAAGCATTTAAAAAGAAGTTTCCTAATTTAAAGGGGGACACTGTTTATTCTGAAGATCCAGATAGACTAGATAAAGTTAAGGCAATTAGAACAGGCGAACTACGGTATCTAATCACAACAACAATTTTAGAACGTGGTGTGACATTTGCTAATCTGGATGTTTTTGTTCTGGGTGCAGATGATAAAACTTTTTCAACGGCAGCGTTAGTTCAGATTGCTGGCAGAGTGGGACGTAATGTCAATCGTCCGTTTGGTGACGTTATCTTTTTATGTTGTGACTACACGATTTCAATAAAAAAGGCAGTTGGACAAATAAAAACGATGAATCGTAAAGCAAGGAAATTAAAGATATGAGAAACTGTCAGATTTGTCATAATACATTTAGTCAAAAATTAACGCTAGCATTTATATTATCGACTAAACCTTATGAAAAAAAGATAGTTTGTAAGAGATGCCAGGAGCAGTTACGATTGATTAATACTCAGTTAGCCTGTAGAGGATGCGGTCGAGAACAAAATAGGCCACAATTATGTGCGGATTGTAAGAAATGGCAACTTATTTATCCTAATTTAAATTTTCAGAATCAAGCGTTGTACATTTATAATGATTTTATGAAAGATATCATTAAAAATTATAAGTTTAATGGTGATTATCAGCTGAGAACTATTTTTCAAGTACAATTAAAGCACAAAATAGAAACAATTGATTTTGATTACCTCGTGGTGATACCTGTTGATTCTGAAACGTTAAATAATCGAGGATTTAATCAAGTCTGTGGTCTTTTAGATATTAAGCATGATCATTTTTTAGTGCGAAATAATACGGTTAAAGAAAAACAATCGCATAAAAATAGGCAACAAAGGCTTGAATTAATTCAACCGTTTGAACTTAGTCCAGATTGCCCAGATTTATCGGATAAAGTTGTTTTGATTGTGGATGATATTTATACTACCGGCCGAACACTATTTTATGCCCATATTTTGTTAGCACAAAATGCTAAAAGCATTAAGAGTATTACCCTTGCAAGATAATGAACAATAGGTACAATTTTTAAATAAATTAGTATGATATATTTAAGCAAAAGTTAAAATGACTGTTAACGATTACAATGGCGTTTTAAATAGATTTGTTAAGGGATATCATTTGTAAATTTAAGTCTATTCGCTTATAATTAAATCAAGCGGTAAGGTAATTAATAGTTTCGTTACCTGCTGTAGATTGAAGGGAGAGTTTATTATGTTAAAATACAATATTCGCGGTGAAAATGTTGAAGTTACAGATGTTACTAGAGATTATGTTGAAAAGAAATTATTTAAATTAGAAAAATACTTTACTGATACATCTAATTCAACGGCCCATGTTAATTTAAAAGTTTATTCAGATAAAACGGCCAAAGTTGAAGTGACAGTTCCGATGCCTTCTCTCGTCCTTCGAGCTGAAGAAACATCACAAGATTTACTTTCAAGTGTTGATCTTGTGACTGATAAATTAGAACGTCAAATTCGCAAATATAAAACTAAAATTAATCGCCAATCAAGAGGCAAGGGAATTAAAGATATTGAAATTCGTAATGAAATTGCTGATGAAGAATCAGATTCTATTGATGAAGTAAGCAAATTTGATGTTGTTCGGACAAAGCATGTTTCTTTAAAACCAATGAATAGTGAAGAAGCTATTTTACAAATGGATATGTTGAGCCATAACTTCTTTATTTACGAAGATGCTGATACAGAGGGTATTAACATTGTTTACAAACGTAAAGATGGTCGCTATGGTTTAATTGAAGCTGAAGATTAAACTAACCTTGAAAAGCCTGTTGAGTAAGTTAACTACTCAGGGCTTTTTTGTTATTTTAGTTTAAAATTTATTGATTTAGTGATACTATAAAAAATGATATTATAATTAAAAATAATTCAATAAATGTGTTTGATATATAAGGGGAAAAGCTAAATGGCAAATGTATTAAGACAATGGGTTGAAAGTGATAATCGTGAATTAAGAAAACTAGGCAAAATAGCCGATAATATTGAAAATATGGCCGACGAGATGGCTTTATTATCTGATGATGAACTAAAAGCTAAAACACCTGCTTTTAAAGCAAGATATCAAGAAGGTGAAACGCTTGATGATCTTTTACCAGAAGCATTTGCAGTGGTACGAGAAGCCGCAAAACGTGTGTTAGGACTATACCCATTCCGTGTGCAAATGATTGGTGGAATGGTTTTAAATAATGGTGATATTGCGGAGATGAAAACTGGTGAAGGTAAAACTTTAACAGCTACTATGCCCGTTTATTTAAATGCAATTTCAGGTCTAGGTGTTCATGTTGTTACTGTTAATGAATATTTATCAAGCCGTGATGCAACAGAAATGGGCGAATTATATTCATGGTTAGGTTTAACTGTCGGATTGAATATTAACGAAAAAACAGCTGAAGAAAAGCGCGAAGCCTACGCAGCTGATATTACCTATTCAACAAATAGTGAATTAGGCTTTGATTACTTACGTGATAACATGGTTGTTTATCGTGAAGATATGGTTCAAAGACCTTTAAACTATGTTATCGTCGATGAAGTTGATTCAATTTTGATTGATGAAGCTAGAACACCGTTGATTATTTCTGGTCAAGCTGAAAAGACGACTGCCATGTATGTTCGTGCAGATCGTTTTGTTAAAACGTTAACTGAAGAAGAAGACTATAAAATTGATCTTGAATCAAAATCAATTTCATTAACCGAAGAAGGAATTCGTAAAGGTGAAAAATATTTTGGACTAGATAATTTATATGATACAGATAATACAATTTTGACTCATCATTTGGATAATGCATTACGGGCTAATTTTGTTATGCTACGTGATAAAGATTATGTTGTACAAGATGGTGAAGTTATGATTGTTGATCAATTTACTGGTCGTATTATGGAAGGTCGTCGTTATTCTGATGGTGTTCATCAAGCTATCGAGGCTAAAGAACATGTTGAAATTGAAGACGAAACTAAAACAATGGCTAACATCACTTACCAAAATTTCTTTAGAATGTACAAGAAATTATCTGGTATGACGGGTACTGCTAAAACTGAAGAAGAAGAATTCCGTGAAATTTATAATATGGAAGTTGTTCAAATTCCAACGAATAAACCTATTATTCGTGATGATAAAGCAGATTTATTGTATCCATCTTTAAATAGCAAATTTAAAGCTGTCATTGCTGATATCAAAGAACGCCATGAAGCTGGTCAACCTATGTTGATTGGTACTGTAGCAGTTGAAACGTCAGAATTATTGGCACAAATGTTAGATGATGCTGAAATTCCACATGCTGTCTTAAATGCTAAAAATCATGAACGTGAAGCTGAAATCATTTTAAATGCTGGACAACGTGGTGCTGTTACCATAGCTACGAATATGGCCGGACGTGGAACTGATATTAAATTAGGCCCTGGCGTTAAAGAAATTGGTGGATTAGCTGTTATTGGTACAGAACGCCATGAATCTCGTCGTATTGATAATCAACTTCGTGGCCGTGCTGGCCGTCAAGGGGATGATGGGATGACACAATTCTATCTTTCTTTGGAAGATGATTTGATGTTACGATTCGGTTCAGAACGTATTAAGAGCTTCTTAGAACGTATGAACATTACTGAAGATGACGCTGTTATCCAAAGTCGTATGATTACAAAACAAGTTGAATCAGCACAAAAACGTGTCGAAGGTAATAACTATGATACACGTAAAAATGTTTTACAATATGATGATGTTATGCGTGAACAACGTGAGGTTATTTATAACCAGAGACAACAAATTATTATGGAAGAAAAAACATTAAAACCTGTTATTATGCCTATGATACAACGTACTGTTAATCATATTGTTCAGATGCACACGCAAGGTGACCAAAATGAATGGAATTTACAAGCTATTGTAGATTTTGCTGTCTCTTCAATGGTTAATGAAGACAGTATCTCATTGGCAGATTTAGAAGGTAAAGATGCTAACCAAATCGAAGCCTACTTGGTCGACCGCGCTGAAAAGAACTATGAAATTAAAGAAGATCAATTAGTTGATGCAGCACAAATGCTTGAATTTGAAAAAGTGGTTGTGTTACGTGTTGTTGATGATAAATGGACAGCGCATATTGATGCAATGGATCAACTTCGTCAGTCTATTGGACTACGTGGCTACGGACAATTAAACCCTCTAGTTGAATACCAATCAGATGGATTTAGAATGTTCGAAGAAGTCGTTGGAGCAATAGAATTTGAAGTGACACGTTTATTTATGAAAGCTGAAATCAGACAAAATATTAAACGTTAATCAAAAAGTTAATCAGAGAACATTATTAAAGAGTCACTTCCGAATTCGATAGAGTTTGAAGGTGACTCTTTTTAGTAAATTAAGGAGAAAATTGATGGAATTAAGCGATTATAGGAAACAAATTAATGAAATGGAACAAAAAATAACTAACTTCAGGGGGTCTCTTTGACTTAGAGACGCTGAATGAACGTATTTCTGAAAATGAAGAACGAATGGCTAACCCAGATTTTTGGAATCACCAAGAAGAAGCACAAAAAGTTATTGACGAAAACAATCAATTAAAAGGTAAATATGATGCGTTTCATGATTTAGAGAGTAAGGTATCAGAATTACAAGTCATGCTTGAATTATTACAAGAAGAAAATGATAATGATATGCTAATAGAATTTGATGACTTGTTTAACGAGACAAAAAAAGCACTCGACAAGTATCAATTACGATTATTATTGAATGAACCTTATGATAGCAGAAATGCTATTTTAGAAATCCATCCAGGTGCAGGAGGTACCGAATCTCAGGATTGGGGATTAATGTTACTTAGAATGTATACGAGATGGGCTGAAAAAAGTGGGCTAATCGTCGAAACAGTAGATTATCAATCTGGCGATGAAGCGGGATTGAAAAGTGTGACGCTTCTTATTAAGGGAGTAAACGCGTATGGTTATCTTAAGAGTGAAAAAGGGGTGCATCGATTAGTTCGTATTTCACCTTTTGATGCTGCTGGTCGACGCCACACGTCTTTTGCATCTGTTGATGTGATGCCAGAGTTGGATGATTCAGTCGAAATAGAATTAAATCAAGATGATATCAGAATGGAAGTATTTAGATCATCCGGAGCTGGTGGACAACATATTAATAAAACATCTTCAGCAGTTAGATTAATTCATATTCCAACAGGGATAGTAACTTCGAGCCAAGCGCAGCGGTCACAATTTCAAAATAGGGCAACGGCTGAAAGTATGATGAAATCTAAGTTATATCAACTTGAAATGGAAGCAAAAGAAAAAGAACGTGCTGCCATTCAAGGTGAACAAATGGATATTGGATGGGGGTCGCAGATTCGATCATATGTGTTCCACCCATACTCAATGGTTAAGGATCATCGTTCCGATTTTGAGACTGGTAATGTTCAAGCGGTAATGGACGGTGATATAGATGGATTTATTAATGCTTATTTACAGTGGAAATTAAAAAATGAAAATCCAAGTTAAAAAATGAAACTTAATTGTAAGACTACTGCAATATAAAGGTAAATAATCATGCTATAATGAAAATGTTATGAAAATAGACACAGGAGGATTCACTGTTTGATAGAATTTAAAAATGTATTTAAACAATATTCTGATGATATTATTGCAAGCAATGATATTAATCTTCGAATTGACCAAGGTGAATTCGTATATGTGGTTGGACCTAGTGGTGCCGGAAAGTCGACATTTATAAAAATGATGTACCATGAAGAACAAGCAACATCTGGTGAAATCACAGTAAATGATTTTCATTTAGAAACGATGAAACCAAAAGAAGTACCATTTTTACGAAGAGATTTAGGAATTGTATTCCAAGATTTCAAATTATTACCTCGTTTAACAATTTTTGAAAATATTGCATACGCGTTAGAAGTTATTGAAAAAGAACCTGCAGAAATTAAAGAACGTGTTGATTACGTGCTAGATCTTGTTGATTTGTCTGACAAGGCGGATAAATTTCCGGAAGAATTATCTGGTGGTGAACAACAAAGAATTGCGATTGCACGTGCAGTTGCAAATAAACCAGAAGTCTTAATTGCTGATGAACCAACGGGGAATTTAGACCCTGAAACGTCAGATGATATTATGTCAATTTTAGAAAAAGTTAATGAACAAGGGACAACAGTTATCATGGCAACTCATAATAGTATTATTGTGAACAAATATCCACATCGTTTGTTGGCTATTGAAGATGGCCGTATTGCCCGAGATGAAGAAGGAGGAAAATACGGTTATGAAAATGAGAACGTTTAGGCGTCATTTTGGTGAAAGTATTAAGAGTTTACGTCGTAATGGATGGATGTCTGTTGCTGCTATTAGTGCTGTTACTGTAACGTTAATTTTGGTTGGGGTGTTACTTTCAATCTTAATGAACGTAAATAAATTAGCATCTGATGTTGAGAACGATGTTCAAGTCAGAGTGTTTGTTGAACGAAAGACAACAAAGAATCAACAGGCTGATTTGAAAAAGAAACTTGAAAGTTATTCAGAAGTTAAAAAAGTTACTTTTTCAAGTAAAAAGGAGCAATTACAACAAGTTGTTGGTAGTTATGGTAATGAATTTAAGTTATTTGGTGGGGATGATAATCCACTATATGATACATTTGATGTTCAAACTAAAAAACCAAAACAAACTGAGCAAATTGCAAAACGTGCTAAAAGTTTAGATTATGTAAATGATGCTAGTTTTGGGGGCACATCTGCTAAAAAACTATTTAAAGTAGTTGGTAATATCCAAAAATGGGGTATGATTATTAGTGCTTTACTCCTCTTTGTTGCAGTATTCTTAATTTCTAACACGATTAGAATCACAATTTTATCTCGAAGAAATGAGATTGGAATTATGCGTCTAGTAGGTGCGACGAATGGATTTATCAGATGGCCGTTTTTACTTGAAGGTGCATGGACTGGGCTTTTAGGTGCTATCATTCCAATTATTTTAGTTGATTTTGGCTATATTTGGATTTATAACGGTTTACAAGTTTCGTTGGCATCAACTAGTTATCAATTATTAACACCAGGAACTTTCTTGGCAGAAATTGATTTATTATTAGTGTCAATCGGGATAATTATTGGTGCTTTAGGATCGTTCGTTTCAATGCGTCGTTTCCTTAAAATTTAATTAAATTTTAAAAGACTGATTTTGCTAAATGCAAAATTCAGTCTTTTTTGTTATTATGATTATCTTTTTTGAATCATGACAAAGCATGATATAATTTGAGTACTATATATTAAAGAAAATAGGTGCATTTATGGTAACGCTTAAAATTATTGGAAACTTTTTCATGCAACCAACGCTTTGGTTAGCAATTATACTGATTTATGGTATGTATACACGAAGAATTAAAAAAGAGAGACAAGCATTTAGAACAGCTGTCGATAGTGATTTTTATGAGGGACGTCATGCAATAAAAGTAGGCTTTATTTTTAGTATTATTGGATCAATGTTACTATTTGGACTAGGTGTTATGTTGCCTATTAACTGGGTAGTTATTTATGCTATTTTTATGATTTTAGGACTACTACTATACCCAGTATTTGATGCTATCTTTCCGCTATTTATTATATCGGGACTAGTATATGGGATGACTAAATCTCAATTAAGTAATTTTGAAATATTTAAATATGAAGAATTTCACGTTGAATTTACGACAGGGATTCTACTGATAGGGACAGTCATTTTATTTATAACTGCTTGTGCGCTGTATTTATTCAGAAATAGTCCCTTATCGCCGAACACACAGTCAGGTAAACGAGGGCGAAATATATCGTCGTTTAGTATGAAGGATCTGTATCTGGTGCCACTTGTAATTCTAACACCGGGTGATCAATTCCATAGTGTACTCTCTTGGTGGCCAATTATTCATATAGCAGGTACAGAATTTAACATCATTATTTTACCATTAATTGTTGGGCTATCATTACGTATCTATAAAGAAATACCAAGAGTAGCTATCAAATTTATAAAAAAACAATACTTATATTTAGCTTTTATAGGGACAGGTTTAGCGATAATGGCTATATTTATACCAATAATGGGGATATATGGATTAATTGTTCTATTAGTTGCGTATTGTATCAGCCAATATATGATCAAACGCCATGATAATAAACAAGAAAAATGGTTTGCAGAATCCAATGAAGGAATATTAATTGTAGGGGTACGCCCAGGTACGCCAGCTTCAAAGATGGACGTAGAGGTTGGTGATGTGGTCGTTCAATGTAATGGCATTGAAGTTAGAAACGAAACCGAATTGTATGAAGCATTACAGAGTAGCTCAACGTATTGTCGATTAAAAATTAGGACATTTAGTGGAGATACAAAAATAACAGAAAGTGCGATATTTTCAGACTCACCATATGAAATAGGGTTAGTCATAATTAAATAAATTTAGTTATCAGGGGGATAAATAATGAAAAAAATTTTAGTTGTAGATGATGAACCAGCAATTGTTACGCTGTTAACGTATAATCTAGAAAATGCGAACTATGAAGTGCATGTAGCAATAGATGGGCCTAGTGCATTTAAAAAAGCAACAGAACAAAATTTTGATTTCATTATTCTCGATTTGATGCTGCCTGGTTACGATGGTATCGAAGTTACAAAAAAATTAAGACAAGAAAAAGTAAAAACGCCAATAATCATTTTAACGGCTAAAGATGATGAATTGAATAAAATAATTGGTTTAGAAATTGGTGCAGACGATTATATGACTAAACCGTTTAGTCCAAGAGAAGTAATAGCAAGAATTAAGGCTATTTTGAGACGTACTGAACATGACTCATCTAAGGATGAACAAATTGATAATGAAGTGAGAGAATTTAAAGATTTTAAAATTGATTTTTCTAACTATTCAGTTTATAAAAATGATGAAAAAGTTGCATTAACACCAAAAGAGTTCGAACTTTTAGTATATTTTATTAAACGAACAGGACGTGTGCTAAGTAGAGAAAAGTTATTGAGCGGTGTTTGGGGATACGATTATGAAGGGCAAACAAGGATGATAGATATGCATGTGAGCCATTTACGCGAAAAATTAGAAGTAGATGCTAAAAACCCCCTATATTTAAAGACAGTTCGAGGATTTGGCTATAAGTTTGAGGAGAATAAATGAAACAAAAACTAAAATGGATAATTACGACGTTAATCTTGTTGCTAAATTTAACATTTAGTATGACACTTCTATGGGATGTATCCGGGAAACTTTTTAGTAAGAATAGTATTATTGGAGTAAGTGTGTTGAGTTTGATTGAAATAGCTATACTTTATAAAATAGCATCTAAAGCAGGTGCTGAGTCCGAATTAATGGCTAATATATTGAATAGTTTAGTCAATAAAGGAGATTCTTATCATGTATTACTAGATACAGATAGTCCCAATTTTGAATTATCGAAAGCCATTAATCGTGTTGAAAGTTATCAAAAGAAAAGAAATATTCACTATCAGGTACAAAATAATAACTATCTAAAATTAATTGAACATTTGACAGTTGGGGTTATGCAAATTGATCATAAAAGACAAGTACTAGTCGTAAATGATATGATTTCTAAATTATTAGGCCAACAGATAGAAAGTAAGCAACATTCATATATTGATGATATTAAAACATACAAATTGAGTGGACTAATTGAAAAAGCCATTAAAACACAAGATAAGCAAAGAGATGAAGTTGAAATTGCCAATACAAACAGAGTGGTTGATGCAACGGTCGTCTATATAGCAAATAACAATGTAGAATTTCAAGTAATCGTAATTTTATATGATATAACTGAGCTGAAATTATTAGAGAAAATGCAAAATGAATTTGTCGGAAATGTGAGTCATGAATTGAAAACACCAGTAACAGCAATTAAAGGATTTGCTGAAACTCTTTTAGAAGAATCTGTTGATTCAAGTACAACTAACAAATTTTTAAATATTATTTATGACGAAAGTGAAAAATTAGAAGTATTAATTCAAGAGATATTAAAATTAGCAAAAGGGCAAAAACCCAAAGAAAATATTTCGAGTTTCAATTTAGATGCTATGATAAATTATGAGTTAGATTTATTAAGTAGTACTATTAAAAGTAAAAATTTAATAGTAGACAAGAGAATAACAAAAGATCTTTATGTAAAGTTTGATAAAAATAAGATAGCCACTATCTTAGGTAATTTATTGCAAAACGCTGTTAAATATAATGTTGATAATGGGCGTATGGTAGTTGAAGTAGGCAAAATAAAGACAAGATTTTTTATAGCAGTATCAGATACTGGTATTGGTATTTCAAATCAAGACAAAAAAAGAATATTTGAACGTTTCTATAGAGTAGATCCGTCTAGAAATAAACAAATAGAAGGTAATGGGCTTGGCCTCGCTATTGTGCAGGAACTAGTGACATCAATGGGTGGAGAGATTAGTGTGAAAGATTCGAATGATAAGGGGACTGAAATTACGATTTATTTGTAATATTAAGAGATATTCACATAAATAGACTTGACCAAGAAAAAGAAAGCTGATATATTTAATAAGTGCTATTGAGGCGATAATGAATATCGCAAATAAAGTGTTGACATGAGATATACCAGATGGTATATTAATAAAGCTGATTGATACGGCAAGAAGAAATGAATATTTATTCAAAAAATTCTTGACAAATCATGATGTGGTTGATATGATATAAAAGTTGTCAAAAGCAACCAAGTAGATCTTTGAAAACTGAACAAATTTTCGACAAATCAA